>CAIMEK010000781.1 GCA_903839965.1 uncultured Acetobacteraceae bacterium
GCTCGCGCACGCGCTGCTGCAGCACCTGCCGGCGCTGCCGCCTTCGCAGCGGCGGGCGGCGGCGCTGCGGCTGCTCGCCCGGCCGGCTGGGGTGGCGGACCCCGAGCAGTTGGCCGACGAGGTGATGGCTGTGTTGCAACACCCTGACCTTGCACCATTGTTCGGCCCGCACGGCCGCGCCGAGGTGCCGCTGACCGGGCTGATCCGGGGCACCGTGGTGGGCGGGCTGGTGGACCGCCTGGCGGTGCTGCCCGACCGCGTGCTGGTGGCCGACTACAAGACCAACCGCGCCCCGCCCGCCCGCGTGCAGGATGTGCCGGTGCTCTACCTGCGCCAGATGGCCGCCTACCGCGACGTGCTGCGCGGCGCGCTGCCGGGTCGGGCGGTGACCTGCGCCCTGGTATGGACCGCGGCGGCGCGGGTCATGACCCTTCCCGACTCCCTGCTGGACGGGCATGCTCCCGGCGAGGCTTGAACCCGGCCTGCCGCCTCATACGTTACACCCACGCTACAAGGGTATGGGATCATGAGCGAGAACACGAAGGCGGTCACCGACGAGAGCTTCCAGGCCGACGTGCTGGAGGCCAAGGGGGTGGTGCTGGTGGATTTCTGGGCGGCCTGGTGCGGACCCTGCAAGGCGATCGCCCCAGCGCTGGAAGAGATCGCCGCCGAATACGCCGGCCGCCTCACGGTCGCCAAAGTGAATATCGATGAAAACCCTTCGACGCCGAATAATTATGCCGTCCGCGGCATTCCCACGCTGATCCTGTTCAAGGACGGCCAACTCGTCGGCCAGAAGGTCGGGGCGGCGCCGAAGAGCGTGCTCAAGCAGTGGGTGCAGAGCACGCTGGGGTAGGTCTACGGCAATGGCCCGTAACCACCGCCGTCAGAGCAGAAACAGCACCACCAGCGAACCGACCCCGAAGGCGAGGCAGTAATAGGCGAACGGGTTCAGCGCCCAGTCGTCGTGGGCGCGGAAGTAGCGCATCAGGAACCACGTCGAAAGCCAGGCGGTGATGCCCGCCACCACCGCCGCCACCGCCGAGATCGCGAAGGTTCCCGCCGGCACCTGCTCGTGCAGCAGCTTGGGAACCTCCAGCACGGTCGCGCCGATGATGATCGGGGTGGCGATCAGGAAGGAAAACCGCGCGCTGCCCTCATGGTCGATGCCGCGCAGCAGGCCGCCGACGATGGTGGCGCCGGAGCGCGAGATGCCGGGGATCAGCGCGGTGCACTGCCAGCAGCCGATGAGGAACGCGTCCTTCGCGGTCAGCGTCGCCAGCGGCCGGTGGCCGCGCCCGCGCAGGCGCTCTCCGAACAGCAGCAGGGCGCCGTTCACCACCAGGAAGGTCGCCGCCACCACCGGGCTGCCGAACAGGCCGCGGACGAATTTTTCCAGCAGCAAGCCGAGGATTACCGCCGGAATGGTGGCGATGACGATGAGCACGAACGACAGCCTTGCCTCGTTCACCTCCGCGTCGGCGCCGAAGCCCAGCACGCCGCGCGCCAGGCCCCACCAGTCCCGCCAGAAATAGACCAGCAGGGCGGTGGCGGTGCCGGTGTGCAGCATTACCAGGAAGGGCAGGAACTCGGGCGAGCGCTGGTCGAGGTTCCAGTGCAGCAACGCCGGCAGCACCACGGCGTGGCCGAGGCTGCTGACCGGGAACAATTCGGTCGCACCTTGCAGGATGGCCACCACGATGGCCTGAAGCGTGTCCATACCTGTGCCGCCCGTCAGCTCAGCAAGCCGACCCGACGGTGAACCCGGCCTCGGCGATGGCCGCGGCCAACGCCTCGGCGGTCGAGCGCGACTCGATCTGCACCGTGTGCGACTCGAGGTCGGCGGCCACCTGCGCCGTGGGATCGACCTGCTGCACGGCGCGGGTGACGCTGGCGACGCAACCCTTGCAGGTCATGTCGGGAATGGCAAATCGGGTCAATGGGAGGCTCCTGGCGGGAATCGCGGCAACCTACATCGGGCCTGGCGATCAGGCGAGGGGACTCGTTGCCCGTTGCACTTCCGCCTGGGCTGCCGGACGGGTTGCCGGATGGTAACGGCCCAGCGCGGCGGCATGACAGCTCATAAAAGGAATGCACCAGTCCCAATTCCGTATGAAGACAAGGGCGGAGATCGCCATCGCCATGACCAGAAAAGCGGAAATAACGAATTTGTGAACACGATGCATTCCCGCCGTTCTTGCCGGCATGCTCGATATCGTGTCAGGCCAGCGATCACCGGGCGCGTTGGTTCTGTGACTGAAAGGACACGTCTTCGAGCAAACGCGACGCGTTTGCTAGACGTGCGAGACACCCACAAATGATTGATGAGGGGTGACGCCGGCCGCGCCGTTAGCTTGCGACCGCGGCGTCCGCAGGGGCGCCTCCCCTGCGATGAGATGTTGAGCCGGATGATGCGTCCCCTTGCGCCCACGTCAACAAGCCACATCATCCTGGTCGTGGACGATGAGGAGGAAGTGCGCGAGATCCTTGCCGAGGCGCTGGAGGATTTCGGCTACGCCGTGGTCACGGCCGCCAGCGGCGAAGAGGCGCTGCCGATGCTGGGCAACGGCCGGGACATCGAAATGGTGATCACCGACGTGCGGATGCCCGGCATGTCGGGCCTGCAACTGGCCGAGGAAATCCGCCACCGCTGGCCGACAGTGAAGGTCGTGCTGATCTCGGGCTATTTCCTGCCCCAGGCCGTGCAACAGCGGTTCTTGAAGAAGCCTTTCCACATGAAGGAACTGGCCTCCATCGTGCGGGCCGAACTGGGCTAGCCGGACCAACTGCCCGGCCACGACGGTGACCCTCTACCTGCGGAAGGTAGGAAATAAGGCCAGGGGCGCTGCCCCCTGGACCCCGCCAGGGGTCGGGCGACCCCTGGACCCGGCTTCACTTGGAGGGTCTTGGCGAGAGGGGGGCCAGGAGATGCATCAAC
>CAIMEK010000782.1 GCA_903839965.1 uncultured Acetobacteraceae bacterium
CTCGATGGCGGTTTCCACCGCCAGCATCTCGCGATAGTCGCGGTACTGCCGGCCGCCGAGCGGCGCGTCGACCGGGTGGCGCTTGGCGCTGGCGATGGTTTCGAAGCGCGGATGCGCGGCGATCACCGGCAGGTGCCGCTTGAGCCCGATTTCGCCAAGCCCGATGACGGCGATGCGATAAGCAGACACTGGAATCCCTTTCAGCGATCCACGAGACAGCGTCGGCGCCTTACCGAACCGGGGTCACTCCCACTCCGCGAAGCCGACCGCGGCGGCGAGGGCTTCGGCGACGCCGGGAGCGGCGGCCAGGACGGGGTTGCCCTTGGTCGGCCCGTTGCCCTGCAGGAAGGGCGAAACGGTGGCGCCCGCTTCCGACAGGATGGAGAGCGAGGCGGCGACGTCCCACAGGTTGATGTGCAGTTCCACGTAGGCGTCGATGCGGCCGGCGGCGACGTCGGCCAGGCCCATGGCGCCGGACCCGCCGAGACGGATCGTCGCGCCCTGGCCCATGACCTGGGTGACCATTTTCCAGAACCGCTCGTTGGGGCGGCGCAGCGACCAGCCGCATTCGATGATGCCGCGCGCGAGGTCGGTGGTGCCGGCCGCGTGGATCGCAGCGCCGTTCAGCGTCGCGCCGTTGCCCTGGCGGGCGGCGAAGGTTTCGTTGAGGGCGGGGGCGTAGATCACGCCGAGCAGCGGCGTGCGGTCCTCGATCAGCCCGAGCGAAACGCACCAGCGGTCGGCGCCGCGGGCGAAGTTGGCGGTGCCGTCGATCGGGTCGAGCACCCAGCGCAGCCGGCCCTCGCGGCCCTTGCCGGTTTCCTCGCCCTGGAAGCCGTCCTCGGGGAATGCCTCGGCCAGCGCTTTGGCGACGAACGCCTCGGTGGCGCCGTCGGCCTCGGTCAGCCAGTCCTGCGCGCCCTTCAGCGTGGCGGCGATGGCCGCGCCACGCGGCGGGCGCATGGACAACGCCAGTCGGCCGGCCGCCTCGGTGAGGCGGGTGGCCACGTCCAGTCGTCGTTGCAATGAAGTCATCTGATCCCTGCGCGCATGAAGCTCTGCACGAATTGCCTCTGGAACAGCAGGAATGCAACCAACAGCGGCGCAGAGGTCATCAGCGTCGCCGCGGTGATGATCGACCAGTCGATGCCCTGGTCGGTGGAAGCGAACACCGACAGCCCGACGGTGAGCGGGCGGGTGGAGACCGAGTTGGTGATCACCAGCGGCCACAGGAAGTTGTTCCAGTGATAGCTGACCGAAACCAGCCCATAGGCGATGTAGGTCGGCTTCGCCAGCGGCACGTAGACGCGCAACATCCGGCCGAGCACCGAACAGCCTTCCAGCCGGGCGGCGTCGTCGAGTTCCTGCGGCACGGTGCGGAAGGTCTGGCGCAGCAGGAAGATGCCGAAGGCGGAGCCGAGATAGGGCAGCGCGATGGCGACGATGGTGTCGACCAGGCCGAGTTGCGCCAGGGTGCGGTAGTTCCCGACCAGCAGCACCTCCGGCATGATCATGAGCTGCAACAGGACGATGGCGAACACGGTGTCGCGGCCGCGGAACTCCATGCGCGCGAAGGCGAAGGCCGCCGGCGTGCACAGCACGAATTGCGCCACCAGGATGAAGGTGACGAGGATGGTGGTGTTGAAGAAGTAGCGGGGGAACGGCGCCGCCTGCCAGGCCAGCACCAGGTTGTGCAGCGTCAACGGTGCGAACAGGTCGAAGTTGACCGCGTAGCCGGCCGGATGGAAAGCGGTCCACACCGCATAGAGCAGCGGCGACACCCACAGGATGCCGAGCATCCAGGCGCCGACGATCTCCAGCGTCCGCGTGGCCGGCCGGCCGGCGCGCCAGGGCGGGATCGGCTCGCGGCTGAAGCCGGTCGGCGAGCGGGCCCCCTCCTCCTGGCCCGGTTCCACGAAAGGCGGGGGAACGAAGGTGGTGGCGCTCATCGGTAATGCACGCGGCGGCCGAGCACGCCGAACTGGAAGGCGGCGAGCGCGGCAAGGATGGCCAGCAGCACCATGGTCAGCGTCGCCGCCATCGCCGTGTCCCAGAAACGAAAGCCGGTTTCGTAGATGTAGTAGAGCAGCAGCGTGGTGGCGTTGTCCGGCCCGCCCCGGGTCATCACCACGATATGGTCGACCACGCGGAAGGCGTTGATGACGGCGTTGACCAGCACGAACAGCGTGGTCGGCATCAGCAGCGGCAGGGTGACGCGACGGAAGAAGTTCCAGCGCGAGGAGCCCTCCAGCGCCGCCGCCTCCTTGAGGTCCGATGGTACGGTCTGCAGGGCGGCGAGGTAGAAGATCATGAAGAACCCGGAGTCTTTCCACACCTGCACCGCGATCATGGCGGGCAGCGCGGTGTCGCGGTCGCCCAGCCAGTTGTGCCGGCTGCCGCCGAACAGGCCGAGCACATGATCGAACAGGCCGTAGTCGGGGGTGTAGAAGAACAGCCAGATGTTCGCGACCGCGATCATCGGCAGCATGGTGGGGGTGAAGTAGGCCATGCGCAGCAGCGGCCGGCCGGGCAGCGCCTCGTTCACCGCCAGCGCCATCAGCAGGGCGAGGATCACCGAGGCGGGAATGGTGCAGCCCGCATAGACGATGTTGTTGTGCAGCGCCTTCCAGAACACCGGGTCGCCCCACAACTCGACGAAGTTGTCCAGCCCGACATAATGCGAGGGGCGGCTGCCCTTGGGGGTGCTGTAGAGGGTATCCACGAAAGTTGTCGCCGCCGGCCAGTGGGTGAACACCACCAGCAGCAGCAGCGCGGGCAGAATGAGCAGCCAGGCCTGGACGGTTTCGCGCTTCATCGGCACTCGGCGTTGGCGTCAGTCGGAAGCTGGAAGGTTCCCCGGCCCCCTCCCGGCGAGGGAGGAGGCCGGGGGTCTGGACGTTACGTCCGCTTGTACGGCTTGAGGATGCGGTCGGCTTCGGTCTGGGTGTCGGCCATCGCCTGGGCGGGGCTCTTGGCGCCGTTCAGGCAGGCCTGGATCTGGTCGGTCAGCACCTTGTAGATGCGCTGGTTCTCGAAGGTCGAAAGCTCGCCCACCGCCACCGGCAGGAAGCCGCGCGCCACGTCCGCCGGCGGATACTCGGCGACGTATTTCTTCAGCGCCGCCGTTTCATACGCCGCCGGGCTGGTGGCGATGTAGCCGACCTTGATGCACCAGTCGGCCGCCCGCTCGGGCTCGGACAGGAAGCGCGCGAACTTCAGCGCCGCCTGCCGCTCGGCCTGGCTCGCCGACTTGAAGAAATAGAGATTGCCGCCGCCCACCACGGTGCGCGGATCGTCCTTGCCGGGCAACCCGGCGATGCCGAACTTGAACTTGGCGTTGGCCCGCAGGTTGGTTAGGTTGCCCGTGGTGTGCTGGATGATCGCCGTGTTGCCGGCCATGAAGTCCGGCGAAAGCTGCGGCCAGGCCGACTCGCCCTGGGGGCTCACCTTGGACTCGAAGGCCAGCGACCGCCAGAAGGCCAGCGCCTCGATCGCCTTGGGCTGGTTGAAATAGGCCTCGGTACCGGCTTCGTTCATCAGCACCTGGTGCGCCTGGTTGGCCAGCGCGCCGAACGTCCACTGGGCGTTGCCGAGGTCGGACGCCAGCTTGATGCCCCAGCGCGTCACCCGCCCGGACGCATCGCGCTTGAGCAGCTTCTGCGCCGCCGCGGTGAGGTCGGCCCAGGTGCGCGGATACTTCTCCGGGTCCAGCCCGGCTTCCGCGAACGCTTCCTTGTTGTAGTACTGTACCGCGGTCGAGCGCTGGAACGGCACCGACCAGGTCTTGCCGTCGGCGTGGCTGTTGGCCATGAACGCCGGATAGAAGCCGTCGAGCCACTTCTTGCCCTCGGCATCGAGGCCGATCTCGTCCAGGCTGACCAGGATGTCCTGGTCCTGCAGGCTGTGCATTTCGGCGGCCAGCAGCACCGCCAGTTGCGGGCCGCTGCCGCCCTTGATGGCGGTCAGCGCCTTGATCAGCGTGGAGGAGTAGTCGCCGGCATACACCGGCTTCGCGGCGATGCCGGTCTGCTTCTCGAACTCCTGGCAATAGCCGTCGATGATGGCCGGGATCGGCCCACCCACGGCAATCGGGTAGTAGAACGACAGCTCCTTCACCGTCTGCGCCCGCACGATGGCGGGGGCAGCGAGCATGCCGGCGGCGCCGGCCAGCAGGGTGCGTCTGTTGATGTGCGCGGGCATTCGGGGGCCTCGTGGGTTCAGACGGGTTGCGGGACAGGTTGCAGTCGTCGGCCGGTGACGGCGTCGAACAGGTGCACATCGGCCGGGTCGGAGGCGAAGTGGACGTTCGCGCCGTCCGCGATGGCGGCGCGGCCCGGCAGCCGGGCGAGCAGGCGGATGCCGTCGCCCACCGTGCAGGCGGCCACCGTATCGGCGCCCAGGTACTCGGCGTGCAGCACGGTGGCGGGAATGCCGGTCTCCGCGAGCCGCAGCGACTCCGGGCGGATGCCGGCGAGGGACTGCGTGGGCAGCGGCAGCGCCAAGGGCGGACCCGCGGTGCCGCGCACCACCATGCCGCCCGCGCCGGGCACCAGGGGGAACAGGTTCATCGGCGGCGTGCCGATGAAACTGGCGGCGAAGGCGGTGGCGGGCTGGGCATACAGGTCGGCCGGCGGCGCGTCCTGCTCGATGCGGCCCTCGCGCAGCAGCACCACCTGGTCCGCCATGCCCATGGCCTCGGTCTGGTCGTGGGTGACGTACAGCATGGTGATGCCGAGTCGGCGCTGCAGGGTGAGGATTTCGCGGCGCATGTCGGCGCGCAGCTGGGCGTCGAGGTTCGACAGCGGCTCGTCCATCAGGCAGACCGGGCTTTCCGCCACGATGGCGCGACCGAGCGCGACGCGCTGCTGCTGGCCGCCCGAGAGCTGGCCGGGACGGCGACCCAACAAGTGGCCGATGCCGAGGATGGCGGTTGCCCGTTCCAGCCGGCGCGCGCGCTCCGGTTTCGGCACGCTGCGCGCCTTCAACCCGAAGGCGATGTTCTCGGCCACGTTGAGGTGCGGGAACAGCGCGTAGGACTGGAACACCATGGCCACGCCGCGCTGCGCCGGCGGCAGGTGGGTGACGTCGCGGCCGCCGATTTCGACGGTGCCCTCGCTGGCCTGTTCCAGGCCGGCAACGATGCGCAGGCATGTGGTTTTGCCGCAGCCGGATGGCCCGAGCAGCACGCAGAAGCTGCCGGCCGCGACCTCCAGCGAGACGGCATTGAGCGCCGCCACCGAGCCGAAGCGACGGCTGACGCCGCGCAGGCGCACAACCACGCCCGATGTGCCGTCAGCCGCCATGGTTGCCTGGTTCGCCATTGTCCTCCCCGGACCAACAGCTTGGCATGAAATGCCTGCATGTGCGATTTTCACGATCGCGGGCGATTTTAGCCAGCCCCAATTACCGTGGCTCGTTACGTACTGATGACACCGACCGGCCGGCAACGCAAGGGCGGTCGCAGGCCGGCAACGAGGGTTGCGCAAGGGCAGGGAAAATTGACCCCCCTGCCC
>CAIMEK010000783.1 GCA_903839965.1 uncultured Acetobacteraceae bacterium
CCAGGCCGGTGCTGGTGGTGGTGGGCCATCGCGGCGAGGACATCCGCGCCGCGCTGGCCGGCCGGCCGGTCGGCTTCGTTGAGGCCCTGGACTACGCCGCCGGCCTGTCGGCCAGCCTGAAGGCCGGCATCGCCGCGCTGCCCGACGAGGTGGCCGCCGTGTTGGTGTGCCTGGGCGACATGCCGCTGGTGACCGGGCGCATCCTCGACCGCCTCCTGGCGGCCTATGACCCCGACGAAGGGCGCTCCATCGTGCTGCCCCTGCACCAGGGCCGCGCCGGCAACCCGGTGCTGTGGGACCGGGCCTGCTTCCCCGAGATGCTGGCGCTCACCGGCGATGCCGGAGCGCGCGGGCTGCTGAAGCGCCACGCCGAGCAGGTCGCCGAAGTGGAGGTGGGCGAAGATGCGGTGCTGCGCGATTTCGACACCGTGGACAGCCTGGCCACGCTGCCCGCACGGTTGCGGCCCGACCAGCCCGTGGGGTAACCCGGGGCGCGACCCCTCCCCGCCCGGACCCATTCCGCCATGAGCACCCTCGAACCGATCGACTACCCCGACGCCAAGCTCCGCTCCATCCTGCAGCGGGTGCGCACCATCGCCATGGTGGGGGCTTCCGACAACTGGAACCGGCCCAGCTATTTCGTGATGAAATACCTGCAGGGCAAAGGCTACCGGGTGATCCCGGTGAACCCCGGGCTGGCCGGGCAGGACCTGCAGGGCGAGCGCGTCTATGCCGGGCTGTGCGACATTCCCGAACCCGTCGACATGGTGGATGTGTTCCGCAACACCGACGCCGTGCCGGGCATCGTCGACGACGCCATCGCCATCGGCGCCAAGGTGGTGTGGATGCAGCTCGGCGTGCGCCACGACGCGGCGGCGGCCAAGGCGGCGGCGGCCGGCATCGAGGTGGTGATGAACCGCTGCCCGAAGATCGAGTTCGGGCGGCTGGGCGGCGAACTGTCGTGGTCGGGGGTAAACACCGGCCTGGTGCAGAACCGCCCGCCGCAGGCGCCGAGTGAGCGGCCCCGGCGCGCGCGCGAGGCCGAGCCGCGCAATCTCGAGTACGGGTTCGCAACCCGCGCCATCCATGCCGGCGCCGCGCCGGACCCGGCCACCGGCGCGCGCATCACGCCGATTTACCAGACCACCAGCTACGTGTTCGAGGATGTCGACCAGGCGGCGTCGCTGTTCAACCTGCATGCCTTCGGCCATATTTACGCGCGCGTTTCCAATCCGACCGTGTCGGTGCTGGAGGAACGCGTGGCGGCGCTGGAGGGCGGGCGCGCGGCGGTGGCGGCGGCGTCGGGCCATGCCGGCCAGTTCCTGGCATTCTTCACCCTGCTGGAGCCGGGCGACGAGTTCCTCGCCTCGCGCAACCTGTATGGCGGCTCGCTGACCCAGTTCGGCCTGTCGTTTCCGCGCCTGGGCTGGACCTGCCATTTCGTCGACCCCATCGATCCGGAGAACTTCCGCCGCGCGCTGACGCCGCGCTGCAAGGCGATCTTCGTGGAAAGCCTGGCCAACCCCGGCGGCGTGGTGGTGGACATCGAAGCGGTGGCCACGATCGCGCATGCCGCCGGCATTCCGCTGATCGTCGACAACACGCTGGCCTCGCCGTACCTGTGCCGCCCGATCGAGTGGGGGGCGGACATCGTCTGCCATTCCACCACGAAGTTCCTCGGCGGGCATGGCAACTCGCTGGGCGGCATCGTGGTGGAGTCGGGCAAGTTCGACTGGGGGAACGGCCGGTTCCCGTCGTTGGCCTCGCCGGAGCCGGCTTATCACGGCCTGAACTTCTTCGAGAATTTCGGCGACTTTGCCTTCACCACCAAAGCGCGCGCGGTCGCCTTGCGCGATTTCGGGCCGACCATGGCGCCGATGAACGCGTTCCTGACCATCACCGGCATCGAAACGCTGCCGCTGCGCATGGAGCGCCACGTGGCCAACGCGCAGCGCGTCGCCGAATTCCTGCACGACCATGAACGGGTGGCATGGGTGTCCTATGCCGGGCTGCCCGACAGCAAATTCCATGCGCTGGCGCGGAAGTATTTGCCGCGCGGCGCCGGCTCGGTGTTCACCTTCGGTGTCAAGGGCGGCTACGAGGCCGGCATCCGGGTGGTGGAAAGCGTGCGCCTGTTCTCGCATCTTGCCAATGTGGGCGACACGCGCAGCCTCATCCTGCATCCCGCCTCCACCACCCATCGCCAGCTCAGCGACGAGCAGCGGCTGACGGCGGGCGCCGGACCCGACGTGATCCGGCTCTCCGTGGGGCTGGAAACGGCGGACGACATCATTCGCGATCTCGCCATGGCGCTCGACGCCGGCGGGCGCTGACCGACAAGGGGTTACACCGGCATGGCCGCACGTTTCCAGACCACCTACCGCATCCGCTGCCCGGCGGATGAAATCGAAGCCCGGGCCCAGGGCATTGCCGTCGAGCAGAGCGTCGAGATGCCGCTGCCTGCAGTGGAGGATGCCAGCGTCCTGCAGGATATCGTCGGCCAGGTGGCGGAGATCGCCGATCTCGGCGACGGCGGGTTCGAAGTGCGCATCGCGCTGGCGGTGGCCACGGTCGGCGAGGATGCCGGGCAGATGCTGAACATGATTTTCGGCAACACCTCGATGCATGCCTGTGTGAACCTGGTGGATGTCGAGATCCCGCCGGAGTTCGCAGCCGCCTTCGGCGGGCCGCGGCATGGGATCGAGGGATTGCGTGCGCGGGTCGGCGCCGGGCGGCGGCCGCTGACCGCCACCGCCATCAAGCCCCAGGGGATTTCGGTGCCGGCGCTGGCCGACCTTGCGCACCGCCTCGCGCTCGGCGGGCTCGACTACATCAAGGACGACCACAGCCTCGCCGACCAGGCGTTCTCCCCGTTCGCCGCGCGCGTGCCGGCGATTGCAGATGCAGTGCGCCACGCCACCGTCCTTACCGGGCGCGCAACGCGCTACGTGCCCATGCTCAACGGCGACCGGGGCCGCATGCAGGGGCAGCTTCGGCTCGCGCGTGAATGCGGGCTCGACACCGTGATGATGGCGCCGATGCTGTCCGGCGTTGCGACGTTGCAGGCGATCGCGCGGGAATGGCCCGACTTCGCCGTGCTGGCGCATCCCTCGCTGAGCGGCGGCGGGCAGATCGCGCCGGACCTGCTGTTCGGCACGCTGTTGCGGCTGTGGGGAGCCGATGCGCTGATCTTCGCCAATTACGGCGGCCGGTTCGGTTTCTCCCAGCCGCTATGCCGCAACCTGTCGCGCCGTGCGCTGGCTGATCTGCACGGGCTTCGCGCCAGCCTGCCTACGCCGGCCGGCGGCATGGAACTGGCGCGCGTGCCCGAGCTGCTGGACTTCTTCGGCCGCGACACGATGCTGCTGATCGGCGGCAGCCTGCTGTCGGCGCGCGAACGCATTCCGCAGGAGGGTGCCGAGTTCCATCGCGCCGTGGAGACGTATTTTGCATGACCGCAACGGAACCGGCCGACTTCCGCGACTTCCGCGACTTCCGCTGGGACGCGGTGGAGCACCGGCCCTACAAGGAAGACGCCAGCGCGGCGTTCTCGGCAATTTCGCGCCAGGTGTTGTTCGAGGCGCCGGCGCTGGCGTGCGAGCTGCGCTATTTCGAAATGCAGGCCGGCGGCTATTCCACGCTCGAACGCCACCAGCACATGCATGGCGTGATGGTGTTCCGCGGCTATGGCCATTGCCTGCTCGGCTCCACGGTGCGCGCGGTGGCGCCGTTCGATCTGGTCCGCATACCGGCCTGGATCTGGCACCAGTTCCGCGCCACCCGTGGGGAAACCTTCGGCTTCCTGTGCATGGTCAACCGCGAGCGCGACCGTCCGCAGTTGCCGACCGAGGCCGATCTGGCGGCATTGCGCGCCAACGCGGAGGTGGCGGCGTTCCTGGACGAGACGTTGCGTTAGGGCCCGCTTTACGGTTTCGCGGTAGGGCTTTTTCGGGCAGGCGGATGAGGATGGCGGCCCCGCCAGGCAGCACCGGGAGGCATCGTGTCGACTTCGGCATCGCACCGTCTGGTGGTCGAGGATCGATCCGACCCGGACACGTTCGCGGCTATTTTCCATGCGCTGGACGCCAGTTCCACCCCGTTGATCGGACCGACGCAGCCGCATTTTCTGGTGATACCGCTCCGCGATGCGGAAGGATTGGTGGTCGGCGGCTTTTGGGGCTGCACCATCTTCCGATGGCTGCACGTGCAGATGCTGTTCGTGCCGGCAACGTTACGCGGCCGGGGCATCGGGGCCGCCCTGATGGAGGCCGCGGAAACCGAGGCGCGGGAGCGGGGTTGCCTCGGCGCGCATGTCGATGCGTTCAGTTTCCAGGCGGCGCCGTTCTACCGCAGGATCGGCTACGCCCCGTTTGGCGTGCTGCACGACTTTCCACCCGGCTACGAACGGTTTTTCTTCTGCAAGCGGTTCGCGACGGCCGGCGGCGGCGCGGCTCCCTGATCTCCCCCCGGACAAGTGCGTGCCTTGAGGGCCGGCGCGGTGGATCCTAAGGTGCATGCTGGGCGGGACGGGTGGCCGAGCGGTCTATGGCAGCGGTCTTGAAAACCGCCAACCCGCAAGGGTTCGTGGGTTCGAATCCCACCCCGTCCGATCCAGCGTCGCGCGACCGTGTGCGCTGGTGTGCAGAAACACCTTATATTCCGCCAATTTTTCATTCCTTATCGTGCTTTACCGTGCGCCATCGTGCGCGTATATCCCGTTCTTGGTTGTGGGGCGGCGAGTTGGTTTGGCGGACAGTGCTGCTCGCTGCTGGTCCAATGGGGCTCCTTGGGGGTTCGGCGGATGGCACGCATCGTGGGCAAGCTCGCGCCGGCAAAGGTGGCCGCACTGGTCAAGGCGGGCAAGCCGGGCCTCTACGGCGACGGCGCTGGTTTGGCGTTGCGAATCGGCCGGAACGGCGCTGCGTCCTGGGTGATGCGCTACATGCGCCAGGGTGCCGCGAGAGAGATGGGCTTAGGTGCTGTGCACACCATTGGCCTTGCCGAAGCCCGGGAACGGGCGCGGCGGCACCGGCTACAATTACTGGACGGGATCGATCCCCTCGCCCAACGCGTCGCGGCCAAAGCGGCAGCGAAGCCGCTCGCCACTTTTGGCCAGACGGCCGAGATGTATCTGACGGCGCACGCCCCCTCATGGCGTAGCGAGACGCACCGGCGGCAATGGCGGCAGACGTTGGACGATTACGTACTGCCGACGCTGGGCACGATGGGAGTGGCTTCGATCGCGGTCGGCGATGTAATGGGGATCGTCGAGCCGCTGTGGCACAGCAAGCCTGAAACGGCTTCGCGTGTGCGCGGCCGGATCGAAAGCGTGCTGGACTATGCCACGGCGCGCGGATGGCGGCAGGGCGACAACCCCGCCCGCTGGCGTGGACATCTGGCGAACCTGCTTCCGGCTCGCGCAAAGGTGGCGGCAGTGGAACACCATGCCGCGATGCCGTGGCAGGACGTGTCGGCCTTCCTGGCCGCGTTGGCAGGGCGTGGCGGGACCGCCGCCAAGGCATTGACGTTTGTAATCTTGACGGCCGCCCGGAGTGGCGAGGTGCGTGGGGCGCGGTGGGCCGAAATCGACATCCAGGCCGCGGTCTGGACGGTGCCGGCGGAGCGGATGAAGGCCGGGCGGGAACATCGCGCCCCATTGCCTGATGCGGTCCTGGCCGTGCTGCGCGAGGCCGCCACGCTGCGGCAGGGCGACGATCCCTCGGCGCTGGTGTTCCCGGGGGCCCGCGCCGGCCAGCCGCTCAGTGATGTGTCGCTGGCGAAGCTGGTGCCGTCTGGCGCCACTGTACACGGGTTCAGGGCCAGCTTCCGCACATGGGCAGGCGAGACCACCGCCTATCCGCGCGAGGTAATCGAAATGGCGCTGGCGCATCGGATCGGGGATGCCGTGGAACAGGCTTATGCTCGCGGCGATCTGTTCGCGAAGCGCCGCCGGTTGATGCAGGCTTGGAGCGACTTCTGCGCCAGGCCGGCGCTGCCCGCCGAAGTGGTGCCGATCGGGGTGGGTGCTGCATGACCACCACCGGCGGCGTCGGGCTGCGCACGTCCTGCAGCACACCGAAACCGACATGCAGCACGATCGCCGCATAGGCGGCGTAGACCGTCATGTGCAGCGCCTTCCACAGCGGCGGCCCGAGGAAGGCAAGCCAGAAATCGTGGCTGGTGAACGCCAAGGCCAGCAGCACCAGGAAGCCGAAAAGTCCGAACCAGACGAAGCCGGCATCGGTGGCCAGCAGCGCGGCCAGAACAGGCGTCGGGCTGAAGGCAAAATACCAGTCCAGCACGGCAAAGGCGTGCCCCGCCGCCACCGCGCAGGTCATCACGCCGAGATGGCGGCGATTGTGGAGCAACGGCAGGAACCGCGCATCCAGCCGGGCCGCCGGGCCAATGGACAGCGCCAGGGTCAACAGCAACTTCCATAGGCCTGCATTGCCAGCGTCGGGCCATCCGGCGGCAGCGTCACGCTCTGCCAGCGCGGGCCGATCCACAGGAAGGCCAGCAGGTAGAGCGCGATCGCCGCCAGCAGCACGGCGTCGCAGGCCGCCATGCTGAGGGTCCAACTGACGGGCTTGTAGCCGGCGCTCATCGCGCCCCCGCCGGCAGCGCGACCACGGGCGCCTCGACCGGCCCGTTGCGGCGCAGCACCAGGGCGCCCAGCAGCGACAGCGGCAACAGCACGGCCAGCACCGCCCAGATCCGCCGGTGCGCGCTGCGATGGCGGCGCTGTATCAGTTCCCCCGCGCGCGGCGCTCGGCGGCGATCCAGCGCGCCAGCACCAGCGGCCACAGCAGCGCCGCGCCGGGCAGCAGCAGCGGCCGGAAGGCGACGGCGCCGGCGGCAGAGGGGTCCACGCGCTCGACGCCCACCAGGACGAACGCAAACGCCACCACCTCGCCGACCGCGCCATAGGTCGGCCCGGCGCCGTACAGCAACATCGCCATCGCAGCCTCTCCGACCCGGGATCGCCAGCCGAGGGGACCACTTCCGGCGTCGCCGTGCCGGTCATTTGGACGCGAGCGAGCCGCGCGGTAATTCGTTCCGCAATGAAGTTAATTGCCCGAAAAAGTCGATCCCGGTCGGCAGCGTGCTTTGATCTAGCTCAATGTGGCCGGGTTTGTTTCGGTGGACGCTCCGCACCTGGAATGTCATCGGAGGCGAGGAAATGAAATCCGCCATTGCCGCAACAGCCGCGACTGTTCTGCTTGGCGCATTGCCCGCCGGTGCCCAGGTGCTGCCAGTGGACCGTGTGGTCGCCGTCGCACGCCCGCCAAACTATGTGGGCCCCTGTCCGGCGCGCGTCGAGTTCACTGGCACCATCTTCGTCAACCGCCCGACCACGGTCACCTATCGCTGGGAGCGCAGCGATCGCGGCATGGGGCCACCGCAGTCCGTAACCATCCGCAGTGCCGGGGCGGGTGTGGCGACCTATTGGCAGCTCGGCTCCCCGGGGCGGGGCACTTTCAACGGCTACCAGACGCTGCACGTGCTCTCGCCGAACGAGGCGTTTTCCAATCCCGCCCACTTCAGCGTAACGTGCCGCTAGGACAATCACCATGAAACTCACCATCGCAGTCGCCTTCGCGGCGATCCTGTTCACCGTTCTGCCGGCCCGCGCCGACTGGAACGACGCCAACGTGGACGGCACGCAGGAGTACCGGCTGATCAAGTTCTATCCGCAGGCGCGCGTGTCCGAATACGGCATGAAGGAATTCGACAGCGCGAAGATGCTGATCGCCTACAAGCAGGGCGAGGAAAACCCGGCCGCGTTCGACGAGGTGGAAGGCAAGACCATCCACTACACCTACGAACACAAGCCGACCGCCTCCACGCTCGAAATCCAGCGCAACTACGAGACCGTGCTGAAGGCCAAGGGGTTCGAGCCGATCATCAATGGCCGGGTCAACCGCTTCCCCGGACTCGATACCGGAATGGGCGCGGAGGACTGGATCAGCTACTGGCGCTGGGAAGAGCCGGGCAAGGGCATGATCTGGATCGAGCTGCAGGTCTATTACTACAACGGCGGACGCGAACAGCCGCAATCCAAGCTCGATATCGTCGAGACCAAGGGGTTCCAGCAGACGCTGGAGGGCAATGCCGCGGCCGCGATCGAAACCAAGGCGCCCGCGCTGGCGGTGGCGCTGCAGAAGGCCGGCCACGTGGCGATGTATGGCATCACCTTCGATTTCAACAAGGCGACGCTGCGCCCCGAGGCC
>CAIMEK010000784.1 GCA_903839965.1 uncultured Acetobacteraceae bacterium
GCACCCGCACCGCCGCCGCCGCCCGCGGCCACGCGCGCCCCCGCACCCGCGCGACGCCCCGTGTTCCCGCCACCCGGCGACGACACCCCCCGCTGCTCCGGCTTCCCCTGGCACCTGCTGCTCACGCCGTCCGAAAGACTGGGCTGAGCAGCCCGGCCCAACTGCGGCCTATTTGTTACGATATCGTATCTAATAACCGACGTGAGCCGGCAGCGCATTCCCTCCGCGGTTCCCTGCCGAAAACAAAACCCGAAATTTTCGCCGGAATTGCAAGGAGGTGAACAAATGCCCATGCAGGGGCCCCCCCGGCTTGCAAACCCGGCGATTTGCGCTATTCCCGCCGCCTTGGAGTGCGCCCCGGGGGCGCACTTCACCCACGAGCCAGTTAGGGGAAACACCCAGTGCCCGCTCCCGCCGAACCCGCCCTGATCGACATCCAGGGATTGACCAAGCGCTTCGGCAGCTTCACCGCCGTGGACCACGTGTCGTTCAAGGTCGCCCGCGGCGAAGTGCTCGGCTTCCTCGGTCCCAACGGCGCCGGCAAGTCCACCACCATGCGCATGCTGGCCGGCTTCATGACGCCCACCGCCGGCACCGCTTCCATTTGCGGCCACGACGTGCTGACCGACTCGGTCGCCGCCCGGCGCTGTATCGGCTTCCTGCCGGAAGGCGCCCCCAACTACCCCGAAATGACGGTGACCGCCTTCCTCACCTTCACCGCCCGCATCCGCGCCTATGTCGGCGCCGAACTCACCCGGCGGGTGGACCACGCCATCGAGCTGACCTCGCTGCAGGGCGTGCGCCTGCAACCCATCGAAACCCTGTCCAAGGGCTTCAAGCGCCGCGTCGGGCTGGCCCAGGCGCTGCTGCACGACCCGCCCGTGCTGGTGCTCGACGAACCCACCGACGGGCTGGACCCGAACCAGAAGCACGAGGTGCGCGGGCTGATCACCCTGATGGCGCCGCGCAAGGCGATCGTCATCTCCACCCACATCCTGGAGGAAGTGGAAGCGGTGTGCACCCGCGCCATCATCATCGCCGGCGGCCGCGTGGTCGCCGACGACAGGCCGGCGGCGCTGGCGAAGCTGCACCCGTCCGGCAGGCTGGAGGACGTGTTCCGCCAGATCACGCACCCCGCAACCTCACCCAAACGGGCCGCCTGATCCCATGCGCAACACATTGATCATCGCCCGCCGCGAACTCGCCGGCTACTTCGCCACCCCGGTCGCGGTGGTGTTCATCGTCATCTTCCTCGCCCTGCAGGGCGTGCTGACCTTCAACCTGGGCAACTTCTTCGACCGCAACCAGGCCGACCTGGCGCCGTTCTTCAACTTCCTGCCCTGGGTGTTCCTGCTGCTGGTGCCGGCCATCACCATGCGGCTCTGGGCCGAGGAGCGCCGGCTCGGCACCATTGAAATGCTGCTGACCCTGCCGATCACCCGAACCCAGGCGGTCCTCGGAAAATTTCTGGCGGCCTGGGCGTTCTGCGCCATCGCGCTGGCGCTGACCTTCCCGTTCATCATCACCGTCAACTACCTGGGACGGCCGGACAACGGGGTGATCGCCACCGGCTACGTGGGCGCCCTGCTGGTGGCCGGCTCCTTCCTCTCGGTTGGCGCGGCGCTGTCGGCGGCGACCAAGAACCAGGTGATCGCCTTCGTGCTGGGGGTGGCGGTGTGCTTCCTGTTCGCCGTCTCCTCCTATCCGCTGGTGACCGACTTCCTGTCGCGCAACGCCCCCGTGCTGGCCGAGGTGGCACGGCGGATTTCGGTGGCCGAGCGCTACCAGGGTTTTACCCGCGGCGTGGTCTCGCTCAGGGACCTGATCTACTTCGCCTCCTTCATGGGGTTCTGGCTGTTCCTGAATACCGTGATCGTCGAGCATCGGAAGGCCGACTGAGATGCGCCGCACCTGGAGTTCCATCGTGGCGGTGCTCGCCGTCGCCGCCATCCTCATCGGCATCAACATGCTGGCCGAAACCCGGCTGGCCGACCTGCAGATCGACCTGACCGCCCGGCACCTCTACACGTTGTCGTCGGGCACGCGCAGCGTGGTGGGCGGGCTGAAGGAGCCGATCACGCTGCGGCTCTACTACTCGCGCGCGCTGGGCAGCCGCATCCCGGCCTATGGCGCCTACGCCGACCGGGTGAGCGAAATGCTGCGCCAGTACGCGCGCATTTCGAACGGCCGCGTGAAACTGGAATTCTACGACCCGGAACCGTTCAGCGACACCGAGGACCGGGCGATGGCGTACGGCCTGCAAGGGGTGCCGATCGACCAGTCCGGCGAGCAGGTGTATTTCGGCCTGGCCGCCACCAACCTGCTGGACGACGAGCGCACCGTCGCCTTCTTCCAGCCGGAGCGCGAGCCGTTCCTGGAATACGACCTGACCCGGCTGATTTATGAGCTCTCCAATCCGACGCGGCCGGTGCTCGGCGTAATGTCGTCCCTGCCGCTCGATGGCGACCCGCGCATGATGATGATGGCGCGCAACAACGCCAGCATGGGCGGACCCGGCGCGCCGTACGTGTCGATGCTGCAACTGCGGCAGTCCTACACGGTGAAGACCGTGGCCACCGACGCGCAGGCGATCGACCCCGACGTGCAGGTGCTGCTGGTGGCGCAGGCGCAGAACCTGTCGGACCCCACGCTCTATGCCATCGACCAGTTCGTCATGCGTGGCGGGCGGCTGATGGCGATGGTCGACCCCGCCAGCGAGGCCGAGGCCGCCACCCCGACGCAGAACGGCACGCCGCCGACCGATACCGCCAGCAACCTCAAGAAGCTGTTCGACGCCTGGGGGATCACCTTCGATCCCACCATGGTAGTCGGCGACCTGAAGGGTGCCTGGCGGGTGCGCGCCTCGGCAACCGACCGGGTGCAGGCGGTGGACTACGTGGCCTGGTTCAACATCCGCGACGGCATCAACCACGACGACCCGGCGACCGCCGACCTCACCCAGGTGACGGTGGCTTCGGCCGGGGCGATCGGCAAGGCCGCGGATGCGCCCATCGAGTTCACCCCGCTGCTGTCGAGTTCGGCGCAGTCCGGACTGCTGGCGGTGGAAAAGGTGAAGACGATGCCCGACCCGGGCCGCATCCTCGCCGACTTCAAGCCCGAGGGCGGGCCGCGGGTGATCGCGGCACGGGTGCGCGGGGGGCTGAAATCGGCGTTCGCCGGGCCGCCCGATCTGCCGCAGGGGCAGCAGCGGCCGGACGGCTTCCCGGCCCATATCGCGGCGACCGAACAGCCGGCGAACCTGGTGGTGGTGGGCGACACCGACATCCTGGCCGACCGCTACTGGGTGCGCGTGCAGGACTTCTTCGGCCAGCAGCAGGCCGCCCCGTTCAGCGACAACGGGCCGTTCGTGGCCAACCTGGTGGGCACGCTGGCCGGCGGCGACGCGCTGATCGGCCTGCGCAGCCGCGGCACGTCGCAGCGGCCGTTCGACGTGGTCGACAACATGCAGAAGTCGGCGGAGGCGCAGTTCCGCCAGACCCAGCAGACCCTGCAGGCGCATCTGGACGACGTGCAGAAGCAACTGACCCAGTTGCGCACCGGCCGCGGCGAGGCGGGCGCCAACGCGCAGGCGGTGATCACGCCCGAGCAGCGGCAGTCGATCGACGACCTGCGGCGCGACATCGCGGCAACGCGCAACAAGCTGCGGCTGGTGCAGCTCGACCTCAGGCGCGACATCTCGCGGCTGGAGACCACCTTGCGGCTGGCCGACATCCTGCTGGTGCCGGCCGTGCTGACGCTGCTGGCGCTGCTGCTGGGCATCGCGCGCCGCCGGCGACGCGCGAGGGCGCGGGCATGATCGGGAGGATTGGGTCATGAGATCCCGCACCACTGCCATCCTGGCCGCGCTCGCCGTGGTGGTGCTCGCCGCCGGCTGGTATTTCGGCCGTTCGCCGGCCAGCGTCAGCGAGTCGGCTTCGGTGGCGCCCGGCACGCTGGTGGTCCCGGGGCTGGCGGCCAGGCTGGGGTCGGCTAATCGCGTCGAGATCACCAGCAAGGCGCAGACCCTGGTGATCGCCCGCAAGGGCGATGCGTGGGGCCTGGCCGACCGCGACAACTACCCGGTGCAGCAGGACAAGCTGCGCGAGTTGCTGACGGGGCTGACCGAGTTGCGCATCACCGAGGCGCGCACCGCCGATGCCGCGCAGCTCGAGCGGCTGGGCGTCGGCGATCCGGCGAGCGCCACCTCGACGGCCAGCCTGGTGAAGCTGCTCGACGACAAGGGCGAGACGCTGGCGCAACTGATCGTCGGGCACCGGCGCGTGCGCACCCAGGGCAATGTGCCGGAAACGATCTATGTGCGCCGGCCCGGCGAGAACCAGTCCTGGCTGGCCGAGGGGCGGCTGCCGGTGGACGCCGATCCGCAGCTCTGGTTCGACCGCGACATCGCCAATATCGACAACAAGCAGGTGGCCTCGGTGCTGGTGCATCGCGGCGACCAAACGCTGGAGTTCGCCCGCGAGGACGGCAAGCCGGTGCTGAAGGCGCCGACGGAGCATCCGAAGCTAGACGACTACCGGGTGGAGGACGTGTTCCGTTCGCTGGAGACGCTGACGCTGACCGACGTGAAGCCGGCGGCGCAGCAGCCCGGCGAGAAGCTCGGCACCGCGGCGATCACGTTGACCGATGGCAGCGTGATCGAGGTGACGGTGTTCCGGGTGGCGAAGGCGGATGCCAAAGATGCGCCGGACATCTGGACGCAGTACGCGGTGCGGGGCGACACCGAGGCCGACAAGAAGATGGCGGCGCGGGTGCAGGGCTGGACCTACCTGGTGGGGTCGTGGAAGGAGAAGTCGTTCGTGCCTGATCTGGCGGATCTGAAGGCGGAGGAGCGGACGCCGCCGGCCCCCGCGGCCGCGGGAGATGAGAAGAAGCCGGATTAGGTGGGCACGACCCGGGAATATCCCGCGCGGCCGATCGTTGGCATCGGCGTGTGTTTGCTGCGCCGGCAGAACGGCGGCGAGGTGCTGCTGGCGCGGCGGGGACGGCCGCCGGGGCTGGGAAGCTGGAGCCTGCCGGGCGGCGCGCAGGAGGTCGGCGAGACCGCCGAGGCGGCGGCGCGGCGGGAGTTGCGCGAGGAAACCGGGCTCGCCGCCGGCGCACTGCAGCTGGCGGCGAATGTCGACTCCATCCACCGCGACGACGACGGACGGGTGCGCTTCCACTACACCATCATCGACTTCGCCGGCCTGTATGAAAGCGGCGCGCTGTCGCCCGGCGACGACGTTGCCGAAGTGGTGTGGGCGCCGCTCGATGCGCTGGAGTCGTACGGGTTGTGGAGCGAGGCGATCCGCGTCATCGGCATTGCCCGGCAAGTGCTGGGTGTATGATCGCGGGGTGCGACTCGAGGGGTCCCGACCATTTCCGAAGCGGCGCTTTACCCGCCCGTCAAAGCGTTCCTGGAACGGCTTGGCTTCACGGTGAAAGGCGAGCTGCGCGGCTGCGACGTGGTCGCGGTGCGGCCGGGCGAACCTGATCTGGTGGTGGTGGCGGAACTCAAGCAGGGGTTTTCCCTCGAGCTGCTGCTGCAGGCCGCGGACCGGCTGGCGGTGGCCGACGAAGTGTGGCTGGCGGTGGCGGCAACCCGGCGCGGTCGCGACCGCGACGTGCGGGCGCACAAGCTGTGCCGGCTGCTCGGGCTCGGGCTGCTGGCGGTGACGACGCGCGGCGCGGTGGAAATCCTGGTCGAGGCGGGGCCGTACCGGCCGCGGCTGAACCGCCGGCGGCGCGGCTTGCTGCTGGCCGAATTCACCCGCCGGCGCGGCGACCCGAACCGCGGCGGCACGCCGGCGCGGCGCCAACTGATGACCGCCTACCGCCAGCAGGCGCTCGACCTCGCCGCCGCGCTCCGGGGCGGCCCGCGGCGGCCGCGCGACCTGCGCGAGCTCGCACCCGATGCGGGGCGCATCCTGTTGCGCAATGTTTATGGCTGGTTCGTGCACCTCGGCCCCGGCCTGTACGGGCTGAGCGGGGACGGCAGCACGGCGCTCGGGACATGGCGCACCGAGGACGCGGCAATCGCGCCTTGACACCGCCGGCGATTGCCGCGTGACTTGACGCCTGTCGCGGGAGGGTGAGCCGTCGCCATGCCGAATATTTCTTCTCCAGTACAAATTCCATCGGACGGAAGCGCAACGATTTCGAAGATGATGCGCCGCCTGATCCCGCTGTTCGTGGTGATGTTCTTCGTCAACTACCTCGACCGCACGAACATCGGCATCGCCGCGCTGGTGATGAATGCCGACCTCAAGCTGAGCCCGGTGGATTACGGCGTCGCCGCGGGGATGTTCTCGCTGGCCTATGCGCTGTGCGGCATTCCGGCCAACTTCATGTTCCACAAAATCGGCGCCCGGCGGTGGCTGGGGTGCATCGCGATCGCCTGGGGGCTGGTCGCCATGGGCACCGGCTTCGTGTTCGACAAGATGTCGCTGAACGTCGCCCGCGTGCTGCTGGGCGTCGCCGAAGCCGGCTTCACGCCGGGCGTGCTGCTCTACCTGACGCTGTGGTTCCCCTCGCGCGCCCGCGGGCAGGCGTTCGCCACCTTCACCGCCGGCAATCCGATCGCCACGATCGTCGGCGGGCCGCTGTCGGCGGCGATTCTGGTGCTGCCCGGGCTGGGCATGGGGCTGCACAACTGGCAATGGCTGTTCATCATCGAGGCCCTGCCCGCCCTGTTCCTCGGCGTGTTCGTGCTGTTCTACCTCGACGACAAGCCGGCCGACGCGACGTGGCTGGCCGAGGAGGAGAAGCGTTGGCTGGTGGAGCAGCTGGCCCAGGAGGAAAAGGAAAAGGGCAAGGCGGAGACCGGCGGAATCCGGGCGCTGTGGAACGGGCCGACGCTGGCGCTGGCGCTGTGCAAGCTGCTGGACCTCACCTGCAGCATCGGCGTGGTGATGTGGCTGCCGCAGATCATCGCCTCGCTCGGCCACATGACCATGCTGCAGGTGAGCTTCGCCAACGGCGTGCCGTTCCTGCTGGCCGCCGGCACCGCCGTGGTGGTCGCGCACCATTCGGATACGACGAAGGAGCGCACCTGGCACGTCGCGGGGCCGGCCTTCATCGGCGCGCTGGGCTTCCTTGCCGTGGCGTTCAGCGACAATCTGGTTATCGATGCGTTGGGCATCTGCGTCGCCACCATCGGGTTCTGGACCTCGAACACGCTGGGCTGGACACTGTCGCCGAAATACCTGTCGGGCGTGGCGCTGGCGTCCGGGCTCGCGCTGGTCAACTCGGTGGGCAACCTGGGCGGCTTCATCGGCCCGTTCACCATCGGCTGGCTCAGGCAGATCTCCGGCGGTTTCAAGCTGCCGCTCGCGTTCCTGGCGTTCATCCTGACGCTCAACGGCCTGATCGTGCTGATGCTGCACTACGCCGACCAGCGCCAGCGGCGCAGGGAGCTGGCGGCTCCCGCCGTCTGAGGCAGGAGCCATTCAGGCCGGGCTATTTCACCACGGCCGGGCTATTTCACCACGATGGTGCGGTACGGCAGGAAGGCGTCCGGCATCTGGGCGAGGTCGATATTGCTCTTCGAGGCCCACACGATGACCTGCTGGTGCAGCGGCAGGTAGCCGACGTCCTGCTGCAAGAGGGTGGTCGTTTCGTCGATCATCGCGTTGCGCCGGGGCTGGTCGGTCTCGATGCCGATCTTCTCGATCAGGGCGTCGATCTTCGGGTTCGAGTAGCCGCCGTCGTTGACCTCGCCGCGGCCGTTGCCGCGGCTGCCGATCAGCGACCACAGCACGTTGTGGGCGTCGTAGGTCGCCGGGGTCCAGCCCAGCATGTAGAAGCTCGTGGCGTAGGTCGGCGGGTTGATGGTGGCGAAATGTTTGGTCTTGGTCTGCGCGTTGAGGTCGATCTTCACGCCGATGCGGGCCAGCATGGAGGCCACCGCCGTGCAGATCGCCTCGTCGTCGGTATAGCGGTCGTTCGGGCAGTCCAGCCCGAGGCGGAAGCCGTTCGGGTAGCCGGCTTCGGCGAGCAGGGCCTTGGCCTTCTCCACATCCACCGCGGGGCGCTTGTCGAGCGCAGCGTTGTAGCCGTTGATGCCGGGCCCCCACATCATGAAGCTCGGATGTGCCTGGCCGCGCATGATGCGTGAGGCGATCAGGTTCTCATCGATGGTGAGGGCAAGAGCCTGGCGCACCCGCAGGTCCTTCAGCGGGTTTTTCCCTTTCACGTCGGATTTCAGCAGCTCGTCGCGGCTCTGGTCCATGCCGAGGAAGATCGTGCGCAGCTCGGGCGACTGCCACAGCTTCAGCCCCGGGGTCTTGGCGATGCGGTCGATGTCCTGCGGCGGCACGGCGTAGACCATGTCCAGTTCGCCGGAGAGCAGGCCGGCCATGCGGGTGGCCGCCGAGCCGATGACGTCGAACTCGACGCGGGTGAGGTTGTGCTGCGGCTTGTCCCACCAGCCCGGGTTGGGCTCGACGATGGTGCGCCGGTCCGGCTCGCGCAGGGTCAGGCGGAACGGCCCGGTGCCCATGGCGTTGCGGACCGCGTAGTTCTCCTCCTTGGAGGTGTTGATCGACGACGGCACCAGGGCGTTGTGCGCCTCGGCCCAGGCCTTCGACATGATGTAGAAGTTGGTCTGTTCCTGCAGCAGGATCGGGTCGGGCAGCTTCGTCTCGATATCGATGGTGAGGTCGTCGACCCGGCGGATTTCCTTCAGCGCGCCGAGCGGGGCGCGCATGATCGAGCTGGGCGCCATGATGCGGGAGAACGAGAACACCACGTCGTCGGCGGTGAACGGCGTGCCGTCCTCGAACTTCACGCCCGGGCGCAGCTTGAAGCGCCATACGGTCGGGCTGGTCTGCTCCCAGGCGACGGCCAACGCCGGTTCGAGCTTGAGGTCGCGGTTCCAGCGCAGCAGCGGCTCGTAGATGTTGCCCAGGAAGGAGAGCTGCACGGTCTCCTGGCGGGTGTAGGGGTCCATCGCGCCGATGTCGCCATCGTTGGCCCAGCGGAAGCTGGCGGCCTCAGCGGCGGGCGACAGGCCAAGGGTGGCCAGGAGTGCGGCCGCGGCAAGCAATCGGGTCGACATTCTGGGGGGTCCTCCGGGAAGACGCTGCACGCAGGTTAGCCCCCTGCCATTGCGGTGCAAGCACGGGAAGAGGAATGTTGGCCCGCGCCCGCGGCACGGAGGTTGCGCCATGTCCCAGCCAGGAACGACCGACTATGCGATTGCCGGGCTGGAGCAGCCGGCGACGATCGTGCTGGACCGCTGGGGCATTCCGCATATCCGTGCCGCCACGCGCCACGACGTGTTCTTCGCGCAGGGCTTCAACGCCGGCCGCGACCGGCTGTGGCAGATCGACACCTGGCGCAAGCGCGGGCTCGGGCGGTTGGCGGCGGAGTACGGGCCGGGCTTCCTGGCGCAGGACCGCGCCGCCCGGCTGCTGTTGTATCGCGGCGACATGGCGGCCGAATACGCCGCCTACGGCATCGACGACGCCGAGGCGGTGCTGCGCGCCTTTACCGACGGCATCAATGCATGGATTGCGCTGACGGATCGGCGGCCCGCGCTGCTGGCGCGCGAATTTGTCGCCATGGGCACCCGGCCCGAACGCTTCGCGCCGGCCGACGTGCTGCGCATCCGCGGCGTGGCGCTGGCGCGCAACCTGCAGTCGGAAGTGGCGCGCGCGCAGGTGCTGGCCCGCGCCGACGCGCGCACCGACCAGGCCCGGCTGTCGCTGGAACCGGACTGGACGCCGATCGTGCCGGAGGGGATGGACCTCGGCAGCATCCCGCCGGAGGTGACCGCGACCTATCGGCTGGGCTGCGCGGAGTTCGACGCCAGCCCGGAGCGGCTGGCCGCGCGGCTGGCCGATGCCTGGCGCTGGAACAAGGTGAACGACCTGGGCGACGTGTATGCCGAGGGCTCCAACAACTGGGCGATCGCCGGGTCGCGCACCGCCAGCGGGCGACCGATTTTGGCGAGCGACCCGCACCGCGCGCACGGGCTGCCGGGTCTGCGCTATATCGTGCACCTGAGCGGCCCGGGCATCGATGTCATCGGCGCCGCCGAGCCGGCGACCCCGGGCCTGCATATCGGCCACAACGCCCGCGCCGCCTTCGCGCTCACGATCTTCCCGATCGACCAGGAAGACTTGTATGTCTACGAAACCCATCCTGGCGATCCGACGCTGTACCGCTACGGCGACGGCTGGGAGCGGATGCGCAGCGTCACCGAAAGCGTGGCGGTCAAGGGCGAGGCCGAGCAGCCCGTCATCCTGCGCTATACGAAGCACGGGCCGGTGCTGCACGAGGACCCGGCCGAGCACCGCGCCTACGCGCTGCGCACGGTGTGGACCGAGCCGGGCGCCTCGCCCTACATGGCGAGCCTGGCCTATCTCGGCGCGCACAGCCCGCAGGACTACGCCAAGGCGCTGGCCACCTGGGTGACGCCGTCGACCAACCACATGTACGCCGACGTGGACGGCAACATCGCCTGGTTCGCCGCCGGCGCGGCGCCGGTGCGGGTGGGCTGGGACGGGCTGCTGCCGGTGCCGGGCAACGGGCGCTACGAGTGGCGCGGCTACGTGCCGTTCGCCGACATGCCGAAGCGGCTGAACCCGGCCAGGGGGTTCCTGGCCACCGCCAACGAGATGAACCTGCCCGATACCTGGAACTGGCGGGACCGGCCGGTGGGCTTCGAGTGGGCGGAGCATTCGCGCTCCGGGCGCATCCTCGAAGTTCTGCGCGCCCAGCCGCACCACGCGCTGGCGGACAGCCTGGCGCTGCAGACCGACGTGCTGTCGATGCCGGCGCGGCGGCTGACCGCCCTGCTGCATGGCGTGGCGGTGCAGGGCGAGGCCGCGTTCGGGCGCGGCCTGCTGCTGC
>CAIMEK010000785.1 GCA_903839965.1 uncultured Acetobacteraceae bacterium
CTCGGGGGATGTCATGCCGTGGAGATTTCCCGGATGCGCCGAAGGCTGGCACCATATCCGGCCTGGAGGGAGTCGCCCATGACGCGCCTGCGGTCCGTCGTCCTGCTGCTGTGCCTCGGCCTGCCGGCGGCAGCCGCCGCCGAGCCGGCGCCCGCGCAGCGGCACATGATCGTCGCCGCCGAGCCTTTGGCCGCGCAGGCCGGGCTCGAAACGCTGCGCGCCGGCGGGTCGGCGGTGGATGCCGCCATCGCGGCGCAGCTCGTGCTGACGCTGGTGGAACCGCAGGCCTCCGGCCTGGGCGGCGGGGCGGTGATGCTGCACTACGCGGCGGCCAGCCGGCAGGTGACGGCCTGGGACGGGCGCGAGACGGCGCCCGCCGCGGCCGGGCCCGACCTGTTCCTGGCCGCCGACGGCCAGCCCTTGCGCTTTTACGACGCCGGCACCGGCGGCCGCGCCGTCGGCGTGCCGGGCGCGCTGCGCATGCTGGAAGCGGTACATCGCGCCGCGGGGCGGCTGCCCTGGGAGCGGCTGTTCGCCCCGGCGATCGCCCTGGCCGAGGCAGGATTCCCGGTGCCGGCCCGCATGGCTGCCGCGATCGCCGCGGACGCCGAACGCCTGCGGTCGCGCGGGGCCAGCCGGGCGCTGTTCTTCCACCCCGACGGCACCCCGCTGCAGGCCGGCGAGACGCTGGTCAACCACCCGCTCGCCGAAACGCTGCGCGCGCTGGCCGCCGGCGGCGCCGACGCCCTGCATCGCGGGGCGCTGGCCGCGGCGATCGCCACCGCCGTGCGCACCGATGCCAACCCGGGCCTGCTGACCGCCGACGACCTCGCCGCCTACACGCCGAAACGACGCGAACCGCTGTGCAGCCACTACCGGGCCTGGCTGCTGTGCGGCATGGGTCCACCCTCCTCCGGCGGCTCGACGGTGCAGCAGACGCTGGGGCTGCTGGCGCATTTCAATATGCCCGGCCTGGCGCATGCCGGCGGCGTGGCGGGCGCGGACGCCGCGCATTTGCTGGTGGAGGCGGGGCGGCTGGCCTGGGCCGATCGGGCGCTCTACCTCGCCGACAGCGATTTTGTTCCCGTGCCGCTGGGCGGCCTGCTGGTCCCGGACTACCTGACCGCGCGCTCGCAGCTCATCGACCCCGACCACGCGATGACCGGGGTGCGCGCCGGCAACCCCCACTGGCAGGCACCGGTGCTCGCCCCGGCGCCGGCGCAGCCCGAGCACGGCACCAGCCAGGTCTCGGCGGTGGACGACGCCGGCAATGCGGTGAGCCTGACCACCACGGTGCAGGACGCCTTCGGCGCGCGGCTGGTGGTCGGCGGGTTCGTGCTCAACAACGAGCTGACCGATTTCTCGTTCGTGCCGACCGTCAACGGCCGGCCGGTGGCGAACCGGGTGGAGCCGGGCAAGCGGCCGCGCAGTTCGATGGCGCCCACGCTGGTGTTCGACCGCGCCGGGCAGTTGCGCTTCGTGCTCGGCTCGGTGGGCGGGGCGCGCATCATCGGCGACGTGGCGCAGGCGCTGGTGGAACTGCTGGACTGGGGCGTGGACCCGGAAACGGCCGCGGCGGCGCCGCATGTCTCCACCTTCGGCGACAGCGCGGATCTGGAGGCCGGCACGCCGGCGGCCGCGCTGGCGCCGGCGCTGGAAGCGCGCGGGCAGAAGGTGCGCGGCTACACGTCGATCAGCGGGCTGGGCATCATCGCGCTGACGCCCGAGGGGCTGCGCGGGGCGGCGGACCCGCGGCGCGAGGGCGTCGCGTTGGGGGAGTGAGCCGGCGGTGAAGCGGCAAGGCGCCCGCTATCCCGTCTCCGACCATTGCGACGGACAGCGGTTCTTCAATCCCGGCGCGGTGGAGCGCGAAAGCCATCTGCGGCGGCTGCTGCGCTGGAAGCTGGCGGCCGCGCCCGCGCGCTGGGCGGCGCCGCCGGCGGATGCGACGTTCGCGCCGCCGCCCGCTTGCGTGGCGCCGGGCACCACGGCCATCAGCTTCATCAACCACGCGACCTTCCTGATCCGCCTGCCCGGCGGCGTGGTGCTGACCGATCCGATGTTCAGCCAGCGTTGCTCGCCGCTCGCCTGGACGGGGCCGAAACGGGTGCGGCCGCCGGGGATCGCGCTGGCGGACCTGCCGCGGCCCGATGTCGTGCTGGTTTCGCACAACCATTACGACCACATGGACCTGCCGGGGCTGCGCGAGTTGCAGCAGCGCCACGCGCCGCGCTTCGTCACCCTGCTCGGCAATGCGCCACGCCTGCGCGGGGTCGGCATCGAGGCGACCGAACTGGACTGGTGGGAGACGGTGGCGGTCGGCAAGCTGCGGCTGACGGCGACGCCGGCGCGGCACTTCGCCGCGCGCTCGCCGTTCGATCGCAACCGCAGCCTGTGGGGCGGCTGCATGATCGAGCAAGCCGGTGGCCGGGTGCTGTTCGCCGGCGACTCAGGCGCTGGGCCGCATTGGGGCGACATCCGCGCCCGGCTCGGCGCGCCGGACGTGGCGCTGCTGCCGATCGGCGCCTACGAGCCGCGCTGGTTCATGGCGCCGGTGCACGTGAACCCGGAAGAAGCGGTGGCGGCGCACATCGCACTCGGCGCGCAGCATTCGGTGGGCATGCATTTTGGCACATTTCAACTCGCCGACGAGGCAATCGACGCGCCGTTGCTGGCGCTCGAGGCCGCGAGGGCGGCGGCCGGGGTTGCCGACGAAAGTTTCGTGGTGCACGGGTTTGGCGAAACCCGGCCGTACGGGCTCGGAGCGGTGGGCGGACCGGCATAGGATGCTCACCGTCGCCAGGAAGCAGGGCGTCAACACCTCGCACACAGCCGTGACAGGAGTTTGATCGTGCAAAGAAAAGAACAGGCCATCGCGTTGCACCGGCAGCAGTTCAATTGCAGCCAGGCGGTGTTCACCGCGTACCGGCAGGCGGAGGTGTTGAGCGAGCAGGACGCGCTGAAGCTCTCGACCGTGCTTGGCGCCGGCGTCGCTGCGACCGGCTGCGAGATGTGCGGCGCCGTGAGCGGGGCCCTGCTGGCCATTTCCATGCGGCACGGCAGGGGCGACCTTGAGTCGATCGAAGCCAAGACGACGACTTATGCCCTTGCACGTCGCTTCATGACCGAGTTCGCGTCGCGCATCGGGTCCTGCACCTGCGAAGAGATCCTCGGCATGAACATCGGGACGCCGGAGAACATGGAGAAGGCCAAGGCCATGAAACTCCTACAGACCCGGTGTCCCGATGCGATAGGAACCGCCTGCGACCTTCTGGAGGAGGTTCTCTAGAGCCGCCATCGTCCGGGGCGGGTCGCGGCCTAGAACCGTTCCTCCCCGCGCCGGCGGAACGGGTCGGGAAAATCGCGGGTCAGGCCGAAGGTGGCGTTGGTCACCAGCGAATTCATGCCGTGGTGCATGCCCTCGACGGGCTCGGCGCGACCGGCCATTTGCTGGAACGCGGCGTCCAACTGGGCGAGGTCGCGCAGCTCGATCATCAGGTGCCACTCGCCCAGTTCCTTCGGCCCGAAGCCGAGCTTGCGGCGGGTCAGCCGCCAGCTCTCGATCACGCCCTCGGCGCGCAAATGATCCATGCACAGCGCCACGTTTTCGGAAAACGCCAGGTCGCCAACGCCGGGCCTGAGGTCGCACCAGACGTGGTAGATGTCCATCGGCCCCTCCGAAAGGTTCAGGCGCCGTCGCGGCCTTCCTCGACAGCGTGGCAGGCCACCAGCACGTCGCCCTGCGCCGACGCCACCTTGGTGTGGGCGGGCTTTTCGCTGCGGCAGCGCGCATTGGCCAGCGGGCAGCGCGGATGGAACGTGCAGCCCGGCGGCGGATCGATCGGGCTCGGCACCTCGCCGCCCACCGGCGTGCGCGACTTGCCGACCATTTCGAGGTCGGGGATCGCTTCCAGCAGCAGCCGCGTATAGGGGTGCCGCGGGGTGCGGAACACCGCCTCGCCCGGGCCGAGTTCGACAATACGGCCGAGATACATCACCCCCAGCCGGTCCGACATGTGCCGCACCACGGCCAGGTTGTGGCTGATGAACAGGTAGGTCAGGCCCAGCCGCACCTGCAGGTCGCGCATGAGGTTGAGGATCTGCGCCTGCACCGACACGTCGAGCGCGCTGGTCGGTTCGTCGAGCACCAGGAACTCCGGTTCGCTCGACAGCGCGCGCGCGATCGAGATGCGCTGGCGCTGGCCGCCGCTGAATTCGTGCGGATATTTCTCCCCGTCCGCCGGCGCCAGCCCGACTTGCGTCAGCAGCGCTCCCACCCGGTCGGCGATGTCGGCGTTCGAGGTCAGCAGGCCGAAGGCGCGGATCGGCTCGGCGACGATGTCGCGCACCCGCCAGCGCGGATTGAGCGAGGCGTAGGGGTCCTGGAAAATCATGTTCATGCGCCGCCGCATCGCCGGCTGCGCGCGCGCCGCCGACAGCGGCTGGCCCTCGAAGCGGATTTCCCCTTCGCTCGGCGCATACAGTCCGACCGCGAGCCGGGCCACGGTGGACTTGCCGCAGCCGCTTTCGCCCACCAGCGACAGCGTGGTGCCACGCGGCAACACGAAGCTGACGTCGTCCACGGCGCGCAGCAGCAGCTTGCTCTCGCGCGACAGCGTGCGTTGCAGCCAGGGTTTCGACACGTCGAAACTGCGCGAGACGGCGATCGCCTCGAGCATGGTCACGGCGGGGTCGTCCGGGGCCAATGCGGGCGCCTCAGGCATCGGCCGCCGCCCCTGCCCGCACGTCGGAGCGCGCGTCATACAGCCAGCAAGCGGCGGAGGTGACGCCGGCGTCGAGCAGCTCCGGCCGTTCCGTGCAGCAGCGTCCGAACACTTTCGGGCAGCGCGGGTTGAAGGCGCAGCCCGGCGGGATGGCGTTGAGCCGCGGCATCGAGCCGTCGATCTGGCGCAGCCGCTCGACCCTTGTGGCGAGCGAAGGAATGCTGCCCATCAGGCCTTCCGTGTAGGGATGCGCCGGATGCTTCACCACCGCGCGCACCGGGCCGATTTCGCAGATGCGGCCAGCATACATCACCGCCACCCGATCGGCGGTCTCGGCGATCACGCCCATGTCGTGCGTCACCAGCATCACCGAAGTGCCGTGGTCCTTGGTCAGCCGCTTCAGCAGGCTGATGATCTGCGCCTGGATCGACACGTCGAGCGCCGTGGTCGGCTCGTCGGCGATCACCAGCCGCGGCTCGGCGCAGAGCGCGAGCGCGATCACCACGCGCTGGCGCATGCCGCCGGAGAATTCGTGCGGGTACGCATCGATGCGTTGCCGCGCCGCCGGAATGCCGACCTCCTCCAGCCAGCGGATCGCGCGCTCGCGGGCGTCGCGGTCGGAGAGCTTGAGATGCGTCTGCATGGTCTCGACCAACTGGTGGCCGACCGAATACAGCGGGTTCAGCGTGGTCAACGGGTCCTGGAAGATGGCGCCGATCTGCCGGCCGCGGATCGGCCGCATGCGCTCGCGCGACAGGTTGTCGATGCGCGCGCCGTCCAGCCGCACCTGGCCGCCGGCAATCCGCCCGGGCGGCTCCAGCAGGCCGATGATGGCCGCACCCGTCAGCGACTTGCCGGCGCCGCTTTCGCCCACCACGCCGAGCACTTCGCCGGCGACGATCTCGAACGACACGTCCTCCAGCGCGCGCAGCACGCCGCGGCGGGTGGGAAACTCCACGGACAGGCGGTCGACTTCCAGCAGGGCCATCGGCGCGCGCGCCTCAACGCAGACGTGGGTTGAGGGCGTCGCGCAGCCAGTCGCCCAGCAGATTGATCGACAGCACCAGGATGGCCAGCGTGATGCCGGGGAAAATGGTGACCCACCATTCGCCCGAAAACAGGAAATCGTTACCTATTCGGATCAGTGTGCCCAGCGAGGGCTCCGTCGGCGGCAGGCCGACGCCGAGGAACGACAGCGTGGCTTCGTCGAGCACCGCCTGCCCGAGGTTCAAGGTGGCTATCACCAGCACCGGCCCGACCACGTTGGGCAGGATGTGGGTGGCCATGATCTTCCATGGCGACAGGCCGATGACGCGGGCCGCCATTACGTATTCCTTGCCGCGCTCCACCAGCGTCGAACCGCGCACGGTGCGGGCGAACTGCGGCCAGCGGGCGATGCCGATGGCGAACACCAGCACCCACAACGCCACCTTGTCGTGGAACTCGCGCGGCAGCGCCGCGCGCGCCACGCCGTCGATCAGCAGGGCGATCAGGATGGCCGGGAAGGTCAACTGGATGTCGGCCATGCGCATCAGCAACGATTCGACGGCGCCGCCCACGTAGCCCGCCACCAGCCCGAAGGTGATGCCGACGGTGAGCGAAAACCCGATCGCCAGCACGCCCACCAGCAGGCTGACGCGGGTGCCGTACATGATGCCGGACAGCACGTCGCGGCCCTGGTCGTCGGTGCCGAGCGGAAAGGCCCACTCGGCCTCCGCGTTGGTGAACACCGGCGGCTTGAAGCTGTCCAGCAGGTTCAAGCTGGCCAGGTCGAACGGGTCGTGCGGCGCCAGCCAGGGACTGAACAGGGCGCCCACCACCACCACCAGCAGCACCAGCGCGGAAATGACCGCCACCGGCGAGTGGCGGAAGCTGTAGAGGAAATCGCTGTCCCAGGCGCGCAGCACGGCGTCGTGCAGCCGCCGCGCCGGCGTCTCGGGAGCGCGTGTCGCCAGCTCGCTCATCGGCCACCCGTCAATGCGCGGCGATCGACCCTGAGGCGCGGATCGACGGCGTAGTAGAGCAGGTCGACGATCAGGTTGATGACGACGAACACCAGGGCGATCAGCAGCAGGTAGGCCGACATCACCGGGATGTCGGCCACCCCGATCGACTGCACCAGCAGCAGCCCCATGCCGGGCCACTGGAATACCGTTTCGGTTACGATGGAGAAACCGAGCAGGCCGCCGATCTGCAGCCCGACGATGGTGATCACCGGCACCAGCGTGTTCTTCAGCGCATGGCCGAAATTGATCGTCCGCTCGGACAGCCCGCGCGCGCGGGCGAACTTCACGTAATCGCTGCGTAGCACCTCCAGCATTTCGGAACGCACCAGCCGCATGATCAGCGTCATCTGGAACATGCCCAGCGTAATGGCCGGCAGCACCAGCGAGCGGATGCCGCCGATGGTGAGGTAGCCGGTGGACCAGTGCGCGAACCGCACCACGTCGCCGCGGCCGAAACTGGGCAGCCAGCCCAGCAGCACGGCAAACACCAGGATGAGCAGGATGCCGATCAGGAAGGTGGGCAACGACACGCCGATCAGCGAAAACACCATGAAGGCGCGCGCCAGCAGCCCATTGCGGCGGATGCCGGTGTAGACGCCCATCGGCACGCCGATCAGCAGGGCCAGCGAGGCCGCGGTGAAGGCCAGTTCGATGGTCGCCGGCAGACGCTCCAGGATCAGTTCCGAAACCGGACGGGCCAGCCGGTAGGAAATGCCGAACTCGCCATGCACTGCCGCCCACATGAAGCGCGCGTATTGCATGAAGAACGGTTCGTCGAGGCCGAGCTCGTGCACCAGCGCCACGCGCTGCGCCTCGGTGAAATCCTGGCCAAGCATGTTGGTCACAGGATCGCCGATGAAGGCGAACATGGCGAAGGCGATGAACCCAACCACCACCAGCACCGGAATCGCCTGCAGCAGTCGCGAAATGATGAAGGCGAACATCGCGCCCGACCTGTCTCCCTTTTTGCCCGGCCTCCCGCCGGAAAGCGGGGATACATAGGCCACCGCCCGCGCGCTTGCAAAGGCCGGGCCGGCCAGCGAAGCCCGGGCCGGCGGAACTGCGTCCCGGTCAGGCCGGCGTTACGCCGATGGGTCCGGCTCGGCGGTGGCGGACCATTCGTTGACGAGACTGTAACCAACCCCCAGCAGCACCGGCCCGACGAAGATTCCGAGCAGGCCGAAGGCCAGCGCTCCGCCCAGCACGCCGAGCATGGTCAGCAGGAAGGGCAATTGCGCGCCGCGGGCGATAAAGTACGGGCGGATGACCGAATCCGCGCCGCTGATTGCCACGATTCCGTATACCAGCAGCACGATGCCCCAGGCCGTGCGGTCTTGGCTGAGCAGCCACAGGGCCGCCGGAATCCACACCAGGGGCGCGCCGACCGGCAGCACCGAGAGCCCGCCGGCCACCAGGCCCAGCAGCAGCGGCCGTGGCACGCCGGACAGCCACAGGCCGAAGGTCGTCAGGATACCCTGCACGATGGCAGTGCCGAGCAGGCCGTAGACCACGCCGCGGATGGTGGCGCCGGTGACCTCGATCAGGCGGGGCGCCCGGGCGCCGGCGATGCGGCCGAGGATGACACGGATCCTGCCGGCCAGCCGGTCGCCCGCGGCGAAAAAGAAGAACGCCACGAACAGCGCCAGCAGGAACATCAGCACGCCGCTGGCCAGCCCGAGCAGCAGCGACAGCCCGAACTCGGCAACCATGCCGAAATAGGGCTTGAAGAACTCGCCCATGACGGTGAGGTCCTCGGCCCAGGAGTCCCAGATCCCGGCCAGCGTCGCGCCGACCGCCGGAACGGTGCGCAGCCAGGCCGGCGAGGCGGGCAGGCCGGCGGAAACCGCGCCCAGCAGCACGTGGCGGAGCTGGTCGACGTCGTCCGCCCCACCCGGCGCGGCCAGCGCGATCGGCAGCACGACGATGACGAAGGCCGCCAGCACCATGGCGCCGGCGGCGCCGGCATGGCCGAGGTTGCCGCGCGTGCGCAGCTGCTCGTAGATCGGCCAGGTCGTGTAGGTGAGGATGGCCGCCCACAGGATGGCCGAGAGGAACGGCCACAGCACCACCAGGCAGCCGATGGCGATGCCGCCCACCAGCAGGCCCATCAGGATCCGCTCGGCGATCACGGCCGGTGTGGGCATGGCTGGTGTGGGCATCGGGCGGTATCGCTCCTCGCTTTGGTGCAGCCGCACTCTGGCCAAGCCGGCGGCCGGGGGCTAGGGTCTGCGCGGTCCCGTAAGGAGGCACCCATGCCGCGTCTGGCCGCCAATCTTTCCATGATGTTCAACGAAGTCAGCTTCCTCGACCGCTTCGACGCGGCCGCGAAGGCCGGTTTCACCGCCGTGGAGTATTTGTTCCCCTACGAATACCCCACCGCCGTGCTGAAGTCGCGCCTGGCGGCCTGCGGGCTGCAGCAGGTGCTGTTCAACATGCCGCCCGGCGACTGGGCGAAGGGCGAACGCGGCCTGGCCTGTCTGCCCGGCCGGCAGGGCGATTTCCGCGATGCGGTGAAGAAGTCGCTGGAATACGCGGCGGCGCTGGACTGCGAGCTGGTGCACTGCATGTCCGGGCTCGTGCCCGCCGATGTGCCGTTCGGCACGGCGGCGGCGGTGTATGCCGCCAACCTGGCCTGGGCCGGCGAGCAGGCCAAGGCGGCCGGCGTGCGCATCGCGCTGGAGGCGATCAACCACCGCGACATGCCGGGCTTCTTCCTCAACACGATGCAGCAGGCGGCCGAGGTGATCGCGGCCCTCGGCGCCGACAAGTTCGGCCTGCAGTTCGACATCTACCACTGCCAGGTGACCGAGGGCGACCTCACCAAGCGCATCGAGAAGCACATCTCCATCATTTCCAACATGCAGTTGGCCGACGTGCCGGACCGCCATGAGCCGGGCACCGGCGAGATCAACTGGACCTACCTGTTCCGGCGCATCGACGAACTCGGCTTCAAGGGCTGGATCGGCCTGGAATACCGCCCGGCGGGCGACACCGTGGCCGGCCTGGCGTGGCGGGCGAAATACGGCCTCTGAACCCGGCCGAGAAATAGGTTTGGATTTCCGGACGAATCGCAAATAGACTGCGGCGCCTCCCAGACTGAGACATCTGCGCCCGCATCGGGCCAGGGATCACCGGATTGGATTCGCCATGCGATTCACCGAAATCGGCCAGCAGCTCCGAGCCTATCGCCTCGAATCGGGGCTGCGGGCCGAGGAAATCGCCGCTCGCCTCGGCGTTTCCCGGGCCGCCTTGTACCGCTACGAAAAAGGCGAAGTCATCAAGCTGGACACCATCAAGCGGCTGGCGGAGTTGCTCAAGATTTCTCCGCTTTCGCTGCTGGGGATCGGCGTCGAGTACTATCACCGGCCGGTCGGATACTTCGAGCGGATCCGCCAGATCGAGGAGACCGCCGACCAGATCCTGCAGGTCGACGGTCCGGTGTCCTATCTGGTCACCTCGGAATCCTACGACGCGGCCCTGGCGGCGGCGCTGGAGGAACATGCCGAGCAATCCGGCGCCGACCGGGCGCAGTTGCGCGCCGGCGCCGACCAGACGCTCGGCATCCTGGCCGCC
>CAIMEK010000786.1 GCA_903839965.1 uncultured Acetobacteraceae bacterium
CAGCAGGTCCATCTCCAGGTCGCCGGCGGTCAGCTTGGTCACCGGCGCCTCGCTCTTGCCGCGGCGGGTGAGCGCCTCGACGCGGGCCAGCAGTTCGGCGAAGGCGAACGGCTTGGTCATGTAGTCGTCCCCGCCCGCCTTCAGGCCCTTCACCCGATCGTCCACCTGGGCCAGCGCGGACAGGAACAGCACCGGCGTCTGGTTGCCCTGCGCGCGCAGCGTTTCCAGCAGCCGCAGCCCGTCGACGCCGCCGGGCAGCATGCGGTCGAGCACGATGGCGTCGAAGTTCTCGCTGGCGGCGAGGAACAATCCGTCGCGCCCGTTGTCGGCGCCCTCCACCACGTGCCCGGCCTCCTTCAGGCCCTTGATCACGAAGCCGGCCACGTCCTTGTCGTCTTCCACCACCAGGATGCGCATTTGCGTTCAGCCTTCGCTGTTCGGCCGGCGGCCGACGGTAACGGGAAGCTCGATGTCGCGCCCCTGCCGGCGCAGGGTCAGTTGGGCGACCTGGCCCGGGGCGATGGCGGCGATGGCGCGCAGCAGGGCGCGGGCGTCCTCGACAGGCTTGCCGTTCACCGCGCTCACCACGTCGCCGGGCCGCACGCCGGCGCGCCCGGCGGGGCCGCCGCGCGCCACCTCGGCGATGGCGACGCCGTGGTCGCGGACGTCCTGCATGGTCACGCCGAGCCAGCCGCGCTCGATGCGGCCCTTCTGGCGCAGTTCGGCAACGATGCGGATGGCCAGCTCGCTGGGGATGGCGAACCCGATGCCGACCGAGCTGCCGGTGGGCGAAACGATCGCGGCGTTGATGCCCACTACCAGCCCGTCGGTGTCGAACAGCGGTCCGCCGGAGTTGCCCGGATTGATCGGGGCATCGATCTGGATGAAGTCGTCGTACGGGCCGGAACCGAGGTCGCGGCCCCGGGCGGAAACGATGCCGGCGGAAATCGAGCCGCCGAGGCCGAACGGATTGCCCGCCGCCACCACCCAGTCGCCCGCCTCCAGGTTGCGGCTGTCGCCCCAGGTGACGCTGGGCAGGGCGCCGGCCGGCTTGACGCGGATCAGCGCGATGTCGGTCAGGTCATCCTGGCCGACCACCTCGGCTGGCAGCTCGGCCCCGTCGTGCAGCGCCACCACGATCTTGTCGGCGCCGCCGATCACGTGGGTGTTGGTGACGATGAGCCCGGCCGGATCGATGATGAAGCCCGAGCCGCTGCCGTGCACCTCGCGGCGGCGCTGGAGAAAGCGGTCGCGGAACTGGCGGCGGATTTCGGGCGGCAGCATCGACAGCGGGTCGGTGCCCTGCGCCACGGTTTCCACCACCGCGATGTTCACCACGGACGGCAACACGCGCTTGACCATCGGCGCGAAGCTGTCGGGGCCGACTCGGGCGGCCACGGGGTGGCCACAACCCATTGCCGCGGTGGTGGCGGCGAGGGCCATGAGGGTGCGGCGGGACAACGCGGCGGTCATCTCAGGCGGGCTCCGTTGCGTTCGGCAAGGGTAGCGTGATCGCGGTCAGGTTCGGGCGGCACCTCGGTGCGCCGCCAACACATTTACGTCAAGGCCGGAGGCGTCAAGCGGCGGGCGCCAGGGGCCGGAAATCAGGGTCGGCGGGCCGTGGCGGTGGCCGGGTCGTCCGGCCAGTGGTGCTTCGGATAGCGGCCGCGCATGTCCTTGCGCACGTCCGCCCAGGCCTCGCGCCAGAACCGCGCCAGGTCCGCGGTGATCGCCACCGGCCGGCCGGCCGGCGAGAGCAGCGCCAGCCGCAACGGGATCCGCCCGCCGGCCAGCCCGGGCGTCGCGGTCAGGCCATAGAAGGCCTGCGCCCTCGCCGCGGCGAGCGGCACCGGCTGGGCGTAGTCCACCGCGGCGCGGCCGCCGGGCAGCTCCAGATGGGTGGGCAACGCGAGGTCGAGCCGGCCCGCCTGCTGGCGTGAGAGCCGGCCGCGCAGCACCGCAGCCAGGTTGAGCCGGCCCAGCTCGGCCAGCCCCGACATGCCGTAAAGCGGCGCCTCCAGCCAGCTCCGCTCGGCCGCCAGCGCGGCATCGGAGAGGTCGGGCCAGTCGGGCTCAACCGTGGCCATCAGCGCCACCCGCGCCTGCACCTGGCGGGCGGCATCGGTCCAGGGCAGGGCGGCGATCGCCACGGCACGGGCCAGGGCGGCGGCGACGGCGGCGGGGTCGGCCGGTTCGGTGCGGTCCTCCAGCACCAGCGCGCCGAGCCGGCGGCGGCGGCGCGAGAACACCGTGCCGCTGACGGAGTCGAAGCCGCTTTCCACCGTCTCGGTGATGCGGGCGGCCACCTGGGTCGGCAGCGTCGCGGCATCGAGCCGGGCGGCCAGGCGGATGCGGGCGGCGCCCTTGGCCTCCAGCGCGGCGACCGCCAGCAGCGGCGCCTTCGACAGCGGGTCGGCGAGCGGCAGCTTCGCCCCGCCGCCGCCGGACAGGCGGAAGCTGCCGGGCTCGCCACGGCGCTGGGCGATGCGGTCGGGGAAGGCGGCGGCCAGCAGCGGTGCCGGGTCGCCCGCGGCCTCGGCCTGCACGCCGAGCCGACGGCGGTACTGCCCGGCGGCGCGGCGGATACGCGCAACCGCGCCGCGGTCCGCGGCCGCTTCACCGTGCAAGGCGGCCAGCCGCAGGCCGATGTCGCAGCCGGCCTCGGCGTTGCGCAGCGGGTCGCGTTCCTCCAGCAGGGCGGCCAGTTCGGCGGCCAACGCCGCCTGGGCGGGGCTGATGGCG
>CAIMEK010000787.1 GCA_903839965.1 uncultured Acetobacteraceae bacterium
AATCTCCCCGCTCATACTCACCTCACCAACCGCCAGCTTCCACCACCGCCTGGCTAACCCAGCACGACGGCGAAAGCAGGCCGTAAACTACCCCTTTCGGGGCTTATTTTAGTGCCTATGGGGCGGAGCCCTGGCCTTCCTACGCGTGGCCGGCGGCGTCGGACAGCAGGAGCGGGTCGATGTGCAGCGCGGCCAGGGCCCGGCGCCATTTGGTTTCGTGTGCGGCGTCGAAGATCAGCGACGGCTCGGCGGAGGCGGACAGCCAGGCGTTCTGCTGCATTTCGGCATCGAGTTGGCCGGGACCCCAGCCGGCGTAGCCGAGCGCCAGCATGCCCTGGCTCGGGCCGCCGCCGCCGGCGATCGCCTTGAGGATGTCCAGGCTGGCGGTCAAGGCGAAACTCGCATCGACCTTCAGGCTGCCTTCGCCGGTCCAGTCGGTGGTGTGCAGCACGAAGCCGCGGGCGTTGTCGACCGGCCCGCCGTTGCACAGGCGGATGGTGCGGGCCGGCGGCACCGGGTCGATGTTGAGCTGGCGCAGCAGGTCCTCGAAGCTGGGGCTTTCCAACGGACGGTTGACCACGATGCCCATGGCGCCCTTGGCGGAATGATCGCACAGGTAAATGACGGCCTGGGCAAAACGCGGGTCCCCCATCGCCGGCATGGCGATCAGGATCTGGCCGGCCAGCGAACCGGCGGGGGCAGCCGGATCGGGAAAAATGCGTGCCATGGACCCTATGTTGGTCCGATTTCGCCGTGGCGCAAGCGTGGCGGCGGGCCCGGGCCGGCGGGAAATAGGGCGGACGTGATCGGGCCGGCCGTGACAGGGACGGCATAGGCGACTAGGACTCCGCCCTCACGCGCCGGCGGACGGTCCGTCGTCGCCTGCACCAGGGGGGAGCAAACCCGCAGATGAGCACGATCAAGGTCGGTGATGCCATTCCGTCGATGAAGCTGATGGTGGCGACCGAGGACGGGCCGAAGGAGGTTTCCACCGACGAGATCTTCAAGGGCAAGAAGGTGGTTCTGTTCGCCGTGCCGGGGGCGTTCACGCCGACCTGCAGCGCCAAGCACCTGCCCGGATTCGTGCAGAACGCCGACGCCCTGCACGCCAAGGGCGTCGACCACATCGTCTGCATCGCGGTCAACGACGCCTTCGTCATGGGGGCCTGGGGCCGCGACCAGGGGGTGGACGACAAGATCCTGATGCTGGCGGACGGCTCGGCGGCGTTCACCAAGGCGCTCGGGCTGGAGCTCGACCTGGTGGCGCGCGGGCTCGGCGTGCGCAGCCAGCGTTATGCCCTCGTGGCCGAGGACGGCAAGGTCACGCAACTGGCCATTGAGGCGCCGGGCGGCTTCGACGTCAGCCGCGCCGAGGCGATTCTGGCGGCGCTGTAGGAAGTGGCGGGGGCGGGCGATGAGCGCTTATTGCCGCTTCGCCCCCGGCCATCCGCTGCACGGGCCCTACCACGACACCGAATACGGCTTCCCTTCCAGCGACGAGACGGTGCTGTTCGAGCGGCTGTGCCTGGAGATCATGCAGGCCGGGCTGTCGTGGGAGCTGGTGCTGAAACGCCGCGGTGCCATGCGGGCGGCGTTTGCCGGGTTCGTCGTCGACCGCGTGGCCGCGTTCGGCGAGGCCGACGTGGCGCGGCTGCTGGCGGATCCCGGCATCATCCGCAACCGGCTGAAAGTGCGCGCCATTATCGAGAATGCGCGCCGGGTGCAGGGGTTGCGGGCGAGCCAGGGCGGGTTCGCCGCCTGGCTGGAGGCGCAGCACCCGCGCACCCGGGCGGAATGGGTAAAACTGTTCAAGGCGACCTTCCTGTTCACCGGCGGGGAGATTGTCGGCGAGTTCCTGCTCAGCCTGGGCTATCTTCCCGGGGCGCATGCCGAGGACTGCCCGGTGGCGGAGCGAACCGTCGCCGCGGGAGCCCGCTGGGCCAGCGCCGCCCACCTGACAAGGAATGCAAGGCAATGACGCCCCGCAATTCGCGCCTCGAGAAGGTGCTGGCTCTCATCCCCGCCATGGACGCGGCCGGGATCGGGCAGCTCGAACAGAACGCGACGGCGCGTTCGGGCCACCCCGACAGCCCGGCGATCCTCGGCGCCATCGCGGCCGAGCGCGCGCGGCGTCCGCCAGCCAAGGTGCGCACGGCAAAGGTGGCGCGAACGCCGAAGCCGCCGCGAGCCGCCCCCACTGTGCCCGAGGGGATCGGCGCATTGCCCCTCGATGCGCGCATCGCGTGTGCGCTGCGGGACCTGCCGCCGTCCCCGGCCGAGCTGCGCCGCCTGATGCTGCTGCATGAGCATCCCGGGCTGAACGAGGACGAGTTGGCGACGATTGCGAACGACAACGGTCCGGGCGGCTTCAACCTGACGATCGGCGGCCTGTGCCGCAACCGGCGCGCCTATTTGCCGGAGCCCGAATTCGTGCCGGCCCGCAATGCGCCGTTCTGGAGCGGGTTGCTCTGCGACCTGACAAAGCGGACCGAACCGGGCGGGCGGCTGACGCATGAGTGGCGGCTGTCGGCGGCGACGGTCGCGGCCTTGCGGCGACTGGGCCATCTGGCGGACGCCTGAACGCATCGGCTCGTTCCGCGCCTACCGTCCGCGCCGCCGCCCCCCCCGTTTCAGCTTATTCGGATCGTACCCCCCGCCCCCGGGCCCCATGGGCTCGGGCGTGCGGTCGCGGCGGGACCGCAGCGACGACGACGGCGCCGGCGGCGGTTCCAGGCCCAGTTCCAGCGCCTCCAGTCGCCTGATCTCGTCGCGCAGCCGCCCGGCTTCCTCGAACTCCAGGTCCGCCGCCGCCGCGCGCATGCGGCGCTCCAGTTCGCCGATGGTCGCCTTCAGGTCCTTGCCGACGAATTCGGTCATCGAGGCGTCCCGCACCGGCGCGACGGTGACGTAGTCCTGCTCGAACACACTTTGCAGCACGTTGCCGATCTGTTTCTTGATCGAATGCGGGGTGATGCCGTGCGCCACGTTCCAGGCGGTCTGCTTGGCGCGCCGGCGGTTGGTTTCCTCGATGGCGAAGCGCAGGCTGCCGGTCATGGTGTCGGCGTACAGCAGCACGCGCCCGTCCACATTGCGCGCCGCGCGGCCGATGGTTTGCACCAGCGAGGTCTGGCTGCGCAGGAAGCCTTCCTTGTCGGCGTCCAGGATCGCCACCAGCGCGCATTCGGGAATGTCCAGGCCCTCGCGCAGCAGGTTGATGCCGACCAGCACGTCGAACACGCCGAGCCGGAGGTCGCGGATGATCTCGATGCGCTCGAGCGTTTCGATGTCCGAGTGCAGGTAGCGCACCTTCACACCGTGTTCGTTGAGGTATTCGGTGAGGTCCTCGGCCATGCGCTTGGTCAGCACCGTCACCAGGATGCGGTCGCCATGCGCGGCCACGGTGCGGACCTCGGCCAACAGGTCGTCCACCTGGTGCTCGGCGGGGCGCACCTCCACCACCGGGTCGATCAGCCCGGTCGGTCGGATCACCTGCTCGGCGACGACGCCGGCGGTGCGTTCCAGTTCCCACGGCCCGGGAGTGGCGGAAACGAACATGGTCAGCGGGCGGTATACCTCCCACTCGGCGAATTTCAGCGGCCGGTTGTCGATGCAGGAGGGCAGGCGGAAGCCGAACTCGGCGAGGATGGACTTGCGCGCGTAGTCGCCGCGTTCCATGCCGCCGATCTGCGGCACCGTCACGTGGCTTTCATCGACGATCAGCAGGGCGTTCTCGGGCAGGTATTCGAACAGCGTCGGCGGCGGCTCGCCGGCGTTGCGGCCCGAGAGGTAGCGGGAATAGTTCTCGATGCCCTTGCACGACCCGGTCGTCTCCATCATTTCGATGTCGAAGGTGGTGCGCTGGGCCAGCCGCTCCGCCTCCAGCAATTTGCCGGTCGCGTTGAACTCCTCCAGGCGGCCCTTCAGCTCGATCTTGATGTCGTGGATCGCCTGGGTCAGCGTTGGGCGCGGGGTGACGTAGTGGCTGTTGGCGTAGACCGTCACGCTGTCCATCCGGGCGGTCACTTCGCCAGTCAGCGGGTCGAATTCCGACAGCGCCTCGATGTCGTCGCCGAACAGGGTGACGCGCCAGGCGCGGTCCTCGTAGTGGCTGGGCCAGATGTCCACCACCTCGCCGCGCAGGCGGAAGGTGCCGCGGGCGAAGGCGACGTCGTTGCGGCGGTACTGCATCTCCACCAGCGCCTTGGCCAGCCGGTCGCGGTCGATGCGCCCGCCGGTCTCCAGCTTGACCACCATCTTGGCGTAGGTCTCGACCGAGCCGATGCCGTAGATGCAGGAGACCGAGGCGACGATGATGACGTCGTTGCGTTCGAGCAGCGCCTGCGTGGCGGAGTGGCGCATGCGGTCGATCTGCTCGTTGATCTGCGCATCCTTCTCGATATAGGTGTCGGTGCGCGGAACGTAGGCCTCGGGCTGGTAGTAGTCGTAGTAGCTGACGAAATACTCCACCGCGTTGTCGGGGAAGAACGCCTTCATTTCCCCATAGAGCTGGGCGGCCAGGGTCTTGTTCGGCGCCAGTATCAGCGTCGGCTTCTGCGTATTCTGGATGACATGGGCCATGGTGACGGTCTGGCCCGAGCCGGTGACGCCCAGCAGCACCTGGTCGCGCTCGCCCGCCTCCACCCCGGCCACCAGGTCGCGGATGGCGGTCGGCTGGTCGCCGCTCGGCTCGAACTCGCTGACCACGCGCAGCCGGTTGGTGAGCGGCTTGGCGGCCTGCTTCTGCGGAATGAACAGCACCGGGGCGGCGGGGCGGGTCAGTACATGGGACATCGGGGCACTCTCCTGCCCGCGGACATGGCGGCGCGCGGCCGGAACGTCCAGCCGGCGCCGCCCTTCGGCCCGATGCGGCGGTGGCGGCTACTTCTCAGGCGGCTTCTGCGGCGGCAGCGGCTTCTGCGGGCGCAGCGCGCCGAAACCGGGCGGCGCGGCCAAGGACGCGGACTTCTTCGAGGCCTTCGGTTTCTTGGGCTCGCGCCCGCTGCGCTTCTGACCCTTTGCCATGGTGACGAGTCTCCTCCGGTTCTGCTCTTGCGCAAGCGGGCTCCAACCGGTCCGCGGCGTCAAGCGAAAGAAACCCGGCGCCGTCGCCCCGCTTACTTCTGTTGATCCCGCCGCCCCTCGCCAACCGGCTGCCGGCTCGCCATGATCCGTCCAGATCGAGGGAGGCAACGCCCGCATGGCCACAACGCCCGCACCGGTCCGCCGTGTCGCCTGTGTCGGCGCGGGCACCATCGGCGCCAGTTGGACCGCGTATTTCCTCAGCCGCGGACTGGAAGTGGTGGTCAGCGACCCCGCCCGGAAAGCGGCCGACCTGGTGCGCCGCATGGTCGAGCAGGCCTGGCCGGCGCTGCAGCGCCTGGGCGCCGTGGCGGGGGCGGACCCGGCCAACTGGCGCTTCGAGCCGAACCCCGTGCTCGCCGTCGAGGGGGTCGATTTCGTGCAGGAAAGCGCGCCCGAGCGCTACGACGTCAAGCAGGCTCTGCTGCCCCGGCTGGACGCGGTGCTGCCGCCGGAGGTGGTGATCGCCTCGTCCTCCTCCGGGCTGCTGATCAGCCGGCTGTCGCTGGGCTGCACCCACCCGCAGCGCTGCGTGGTCGGCCACCCGTTCAACCCGCCGCATCTGGTGCCGCTGGTGGAGGTGGTGGGCGGCGCCACCGCCTCGCGCACCACCGTCGACGCCGCGCTGGCGTTCTACCGCGCCATCGGCAAGCACCCGATCGAGATCCGCAAAGAGGTGCCCGGGCACCTCGCCAACCGGCTGCAGGCGGCGCTGTGGCGCGAGGCGCTGCACCTGGTGGCCGAGGGGGTGGCCAGCGTGGCCGATGTGGACGCCGCCATCAGCGAGGGTCCGGGGCTGCGCTGGGCGCTGATGGGGCCGCACGCCACTTTCCACCTGGCCGGCGGCGCCGGCGGGATGGCGCATTTCCTGAACCACCTGCTGCCGGCCATGGAGTCGTGGTGGGACGACCTGGGCAGCCCGACGGTGACGCCCTCGTTGCAGAGCCGGCTGGTCGAGGGCGTGCGCGAGGAGGTCGGCGGGCGCAGCGTGGCCGACCTGGCGGCGCGGCGCGACGCCTTCCTCATCGAGTTGCTGGAGCTGCGCCGCCGCTGGTGACGGGCCGGCCGCGATAACGCTCCAAGTCCTGGTTCGAGGCAGTGCGCCGCGGGCAAGCCAACAACCCGGTAGCGCTAGCCGGCGGGCTGGCGGGCCTCCCACTCGGCGGCGATTTCCTCGCAGGTATCGGCCAGCTCGCGCAATTCGCGGGCCCGGTCGGCATCGGGGTTGCTGGCGGCGAGTTCGCGGAACTTCTCGGCCTGGTCGCGCAGATAGGCGATATACTGCATGGGTTCCCCCTCCGGCGGGGGCACGATAGCGCAACGCCGGCGGCCGCGGCAACGCGCGCGGCGGGGCCTCAGGCGGCGGCGATGCGCACCGCGGACGGGCGGCGGCGCAGCCAGCCGCGGCCCAGCCCGATCAGCAGCATGGTCACCGCCATGGCGTCCGACACCAGGCCCCAGGACGAGGCGACCAGCAGGTTGTGGCTCACCCAGAACACTTCCGAGCCGAGGAAGACCAGCCGGATCACCTGCTGGCTGCGCTGCAGCCGCCCGAACGCCGACATCAACTGGCCGGTCTGCGCCAGCATCGACGGCAGGCCTGACCAGGTGGCCGCGGTGATCGCCAGGCTGACGACGATGGTGCCGGCGAACACCCCGCCACGGGCGCGGCGGTTGCTGATCATGGTGGCGGCCACGCCCTGCAGCGCGCCGGCGAGGCACATCGCCGCCGCGGTGAAGGCGCCCAGCAGGATGAAATGCAGCGCGAACGAGCACGAACTCAGCACCTGCACGCCCAGCATCCGCTGCCGCGATCCCAGCAGCGGCCAGATCGCGCCGACGGTCACCGCGAACGCGCCGACAGCGAAGGCCGGGGTGAACGTGGTGAAGGCGGCGAGCAGGTTTTCGAGCAGGTGAGGCATCGTCGGGACGCTGGTTGCACTTCGCGAAAGCCGCAGTATCGTAGGTCAACGGCCGTATTCCGCGGCACGAACAAATTGGCGGGGCCGGCATGACGGCAACGACGGTCCTGCGCGGCACCGTGCCCCAACCCAGTGCAGACCGGTAGGAAAACTGAAATGAGCCATGACATCGCCGCGATACGGGGCATCGTGCCGCCCGTCATCACGCCGCTGACCGACCGCTTCGAGCTCGACCTTCCGAGCTTCACGCGCGTCATCGAACACCTGATCGCCGGCGGCGTGCACGGGCTGTTCTTCCTCGGCTCGACCGGCGAGGTGGTGTTCCACGACCGCGCGGCGCGGCGGCGCATCCTGGAACATGCGGTGAAGGTGGTGGCCGGGCGCGTGCCCATCCTGGCCGGCGCGGTGGACCCCGGCACCGACCGCGTCATCGCCAATGTCCGCGACGCCGCCGCGATCGGCGTCGACGCCGTGGTGGTGACCGCGCCGTTCTACACCCGCACCCACCAGGCCGAGATCCTCGACCATTACCGCATTGTCGCCGCGGCCAGCCCGACGCCGGTGATCGCCTACGACATTCCGGTCTGCGTGCATGTCAAGCTGGACCGCGCCACTGTCCGCACGCTGGCGCACGAGGGCACGATCGCCGGGCTGAAGGATTCCAGCGGCGACGACGGCAACCTGCGCGACGTGCTGCGCGACCTGGCCGACACAAAGGTGTGGTGCATGACCGGCGCCGAGCTGGTGGTGGACAGCGCGCTGCTGATGGGCGCGCGCGGCGCGGTGCCGGGCGTGGCCAATGTGGATCCCGCCGGCTACGTGCGGCTGTACGACGCGACCCAGCGCGGCGACTGGGCGGCGGCGCGCACCGAGCAGGAGCGGCTGTGCCGGCTGTTCGAGATCGCCCGCTGCGGCGTGCCGCGGACCAGCCCGGGCGCTTCCGGGTTCGGCGGGTTCAAGGCCGCCATGCACGCCATGGGCATCATCGAACACGCCGCGACGGCGCGCCCGCAGGCGCCGCTGAACGCCGAGGAGGTCGGGCGGGTGCGCGCCATCCTGCGCTCGGTCGGCCTGCTGGCCTGACGGCGGCGGCCGAGGTTCAATCCACCGTAAGTTAACGCATGCCGGGCATGATCGACGTTGCTGCCCCGATCCTGCCATCCTCCTGACAGGGGATGGTCGGGATCGCTGCCTATTGTCCGTATCATGTCGCAAGAGCCGTCGATGCCCCCGTTGCTTCACCTCCGGCGAACCCTCCGCGTCCTGGCGCTCGCGCTGCTGCTGGTGGCCGGCTTCGTCGCGCTGACCGGGGGCGCCAAGTTCGGCGGCGCGCTGGCGCTGGCGGGCCTTGGCCTGCTGGCCGCCGCGCGCGCGCGCCTGGTGCAGCCTAGCCCTCGTCCGGCCGCCCCCGCAGCCGCTTGATCCCGGCGCGCTGCGCCTTGCCCTCCAGCCGCCGCTCCTTGGAACCGCGCGTCGGCCGGGTCGGCCGGCGCTTCGGCGGCGGCGGCGCCGCGGCGGCGCGGATCAGCACCAGCAACCGCTCCAGCGCGTCCTCGCGGTTGCGCTCGCGCATGCGGAAGCGCTGCGCGGCGATTACCAGCACCCCGTCCAGGGTCAGCCGCCGTCCGGCCAGCCGTTCGAGCCGCGCCTTCACCGCGTCGGGCAGCGAGGCGGACCGGCGCACGTCGAAGCGCAACTGCACCGCGGTCTCGACCTTGTTGACGTTCTGCCCGCCGGCGCCGGACGCGCGCAGGAACGTCTCGGTCAGTTCGTCCTCGTTCAGCTCAATGCCGTAGCCGACCGCGATCATGCCCGCTCCAGGCGTCCGTCCGGCGTCACCGGCCGGTCCCTCAGGGCCGGCCGCGCCGGTCGAGGCTCCACGGCCCGGGGCCGGCGAACACGATGTAGAGGAACACGAAGCAGTAGAGAATCGCGGCGTCGCCCCCGCTGAGCAGCGGGTAGGGGCTGCGCGGGAAATGCGCGACCCAGTAGGCCACCGCCATCTCGCCGGAAAGCAGCAGCGCCACCGGCCGGGTGAACAGCCCGAGCACCAGCATGGCGCCGCCGACCAGCTCGAGGATGCCGCCGAACCCCGCCAGCGACTCCAGCGGCGGCACGCGCGGCACCGATGGGAAGCCGAGCAGCTTGCTGGTGCCGTGCTCGAGGAAGGCCAGGCCCGCGACAATGCGCAGCAGGCTCAGCACGGCGGGCGAGCAGGCTTTCAGATCAGGCATGGCGGCCTCCGGCGCTGGGGGAGCAAGATCATCCGAGACGTATGCATTCACCCCCGTCCATTCAACCAAAGCGCATGAGGAACGTCCGCGCCACGCTCGAGGCATCCCTCGCCGCATTCGGTTTGCACCCGGGCCGAGGGTGCGCTAGCGGTCGGGGTATGCTGATCAGCATCGCGGGCAACCTGGCGTGAGCAACCCGTTAACGGACCCCCCGCATACTGGATCGCCGCCCGAGGAGGCGGCTCCAGAGGAGGACCAGCCGGTGTCGGGCTTGCCAGGGTCCGCGCATGCGCAGCACGGCGTCGTCGCCAGCCCGGCAAGCCTGGGTGGGCTGAGCTGGCTCAACTTCCTTTCCGCCCTGATGCAGACCGGCTTCGGCGCCTTCCTGGCCGTCTACCTCACGCACCAGTACTGGAGCCGCACCGATATCGGCTTCGCGCTCAGCGCCGGCACGGTGGCCGCCATGGCGCTGCAGGTGCCCGGCGGCATGCTGGTGGACTGGGCCCCCAGCAAGCGCTTTGCCGCCGCCGCCGCGGTGTTCGCGCTGGCCACCGCCGCCGTGCTGATCGCGGCCAACCCGATGCCGGTCCCGGTCTATACCGCGCAGGTGCTGCAGGGCCTCGCCGCTGCGGTGCTCACCCCTGCCGTCGCCGCGCTGACGCTGGCGTTGTCGCGCCAGGAGAAGCTGGGCGAGCGGCTCGGCCGCAACGTCCGTTTCGCCGCCATCGGCTCGGCCGTGGCCGCGGCCATCATGGGGGGGGTGGGGGCGTGGCTGTCGTACCAGGCGATCTACTGGCTGGCCGCCCTCTGCGCCGTGCCCTGCCTGGTGGCGATTTTCCGCATCCGCGCCACCGACCTGTTGAACGCGCACCACCGCGCCACCCACTTCGCCGCCATCCATCCGCGCCACCGCCCCGCGCGGCCGCAAACGATGACGCGGCTCGTCCGCGACCCGGCGCTGCTGGCCTTCGCGGCCGCCATGGTATTGTTCCAGTTCGGCAATGCCGCGCTGCTGCCGACCGCGGCCGGCGCCGTCACCCGCGCCTTCCGCGGGCTGCCGGACCTGATGCTGTCCGACCTGGCGTCGTTCCTGCCGCACGTGCAGCTGCGCACCTCCGACCTGGTGGTCGGCGCCTGGATCGTGGCGCCGCAGCTGCTGGCCGCCTGGCTGTCGCCGCGCATGGGCCGCTACGCCCAGTTGCACACCCGCCGGCGGCTGCTGCTGATCGGCCTCGCCGTGCTGCCGGTGCGCGCCGCGTTATTCGGCATCCTTGGCGACCCCTGGGTGGTCGGCATATTCCAGATGCTGGACGGCGTTACCGCCGCGGTCCTCGGCGTCATGGTGCCGATGGTGGTGGCCGACATCACCCATGGCGGCGGGCGGTTCAACCTGGCGATCGGCATTATCGGCCTGGCCAGCGGCATCGGCGGCGCCCTCAGCACCGCGGTCGCCGGCCTGCTGTCCGACCGCATCGGCGACATCGGCACATACCTGATGCTGGGCGCTTCGGGGGTGCTGGCTTGCGTCGTGCTGCGGGTCTTCATGCCCGAGACGCACGGCTTGCCGCACCATGTCGCGAGCCCGGCGCAGAACCAGCATGCGCATCCCGGCGCGCACCGGCACGCCCAGCATCACGAAGGCGCCCGCAAGCGCACCGCCCAAAACCACGCGGACAGCGCGCGGCGCGTCGATCCGCGCGGCTGATTTTCGCGCACGGCATTGTGGCAGCGCCGGGCCGGCTGCATCATGCAGGCCCGGCCTGAAGCAGGACCCCGCCCGTGCCCGACATCGCTGCCACCCGGCAGGAATTGCTGGACCAACTGGTCGCCCTGGCCATCCCCTACGAGTTGCTGGAGCACCCGGCGGTGCACACCGTCGAGGCGGCGCGCGACTACTGGTCCGCCCTGCCCGGGCTGGCAGTGAAGAACCTGCTGCTCAAGGACGCCGGCGGCCGGCTCTGGCTGGTGGTGGCCCCGGCCGAGGACCAGCTCGACCTGAAGGCGCTGCCCAGGCGCATCGGCAGCAAGCGCCTCTCCTTCGCCGGTCCGGCCGACCTGGCCGCCACGCTCGCGGTCGAGCGCGGCTCGGTCACTCCGCTCGCCGCGATGAACGACCACGACCGCCGCGTCAGCGTGGTGCTCGACGCCGCGCTGGCGAATGCGAGCCGCATCAAGGTGCATCCGCTGGTCAACACCGCCACCATCGCGCTCGCCGGCGCCGACGTCGTGCGCTTCCTCATCCATCACCACCATCCGCCGGCGGTGCTGGCGCTGCAGGGCTGAATGCGGCGGCGGATCAGCGCTCACGCAGCCGGGGCTTGCGGCGCGAACAGATTGCTGATGGCCTGATCGGCAGCTTCGAAGTGAAGCTCCATGGCGGCGCGTGCCTTGGCCGGGTCACCGGATACGACCCCATCGAGGATGCGCTCGTGCCGGTGCAACGTCTGCTTCCAACCCTCATGGGAGCGTGCGCCGCCAGCGGTGAAGCTCTCCATGATCTCCCGGATCACCGGCCGCAACCCGCGCATCTGCAGCTGCAGCAGCCGGTTTCCCGCCATTGCCGTGATCGATTCGTGGAAATCGAGATCCGCCTCGATCCACGCGGGGATGTTCGTCATCGCCTGCGCCAGGCGCTGCAGAATTGTCCGCAACCTGGCGACGTCCGCTTCGCTGCGGCGCTGTGCCGCGAGCGCGGCGATCGCCGGTTCGAGCACACGGCGCATCTCGACCGCTTCCGCCATGCCCTGCCGGCTGCCCCGCACGGCGAAGCGAAAAAACCGGCCGAGCGGTTCGGCGTCGAGCAGACGCACGCGGGTCGCCTTGCCCTGCTGGATATGTACGACGCCCATGGCCGCAAGCTGATGCACCGCCTCGCGCGCGACCTGCTTGCTGACGCCGAACGAGGTCGCGAGGCTGCTCTCGGGGGGCAAGGCGTCGCCCGGCTCCAGGCGCCCGTCGATGATGGCCTCCGTCAGCTTCTGCAGGACAGCGTCGCGCAGCCGCGTCGGCACGAGGTCCGACGGCGCCAGAACATCATCGAGAGCCATGCCTCGCCGCGCCAAATGGTTTCCTTCGGGTTCGTTTTTCAATTCTGCCCGCCGGATTCAGACTTGGCAAGTTAGCAGCTTAGCGGTTAAGTTGCCGCTAAAAGAGGTAAACGCCATGATGATCGATCCCCACCGCATGCCGCCAAAGGCAAACGACCAATCGCTGCGGAGGGGTTGCATCCTCACGCGCCGTGCCGTTTTGGGAGGAGCCGCCGCGCTGGCGATGCCGGCCATCGTCCGGGCCGCCGAGCCGCTCTCGGTATTCTCGCACAAGGTGCACCAGGCGACCTCCGTTGGCGCCGCCGGCGACATCACCGCCGCCTTCACGCGGGAAAGCGGTGTCCCCGTCCAGTGGACCACCTTCGGCGACAACAACCTGCTGGGCGAACGGGTGCTGCGCGAGGCGTCGCTCGAGCGCACCGGCATGGATGTGGCGTTCCTGCTGAACACCCAGATCGTGCCGCGGGTGACCGGGCTGTTCGAGGCGCTGGAGCCCTGGATCGCGAAGGCGCCGGTGGCGGCCCCGGAGGACGTTTTCCCCGGCCTGTGGTCGGGCATGAAGGTGGCCGGCCACCAGGTCGGGCTGCCGTTCCGCCAGGCCTCCTCCGGACTGCACTACAACGAAGTGATCCTGGCCGAGCGCGGCATCGACCACGGGCCGGCGACGGTGGAAGAAATGATCGAGATGATCCGGCGCTGCACCTGGCGCCGCGCCGACGGCACCCGGGTCGTGGGCCTGGTGATGCCGGGCATGACCTATCCGAACGTGATCGACCTGGCGCGCGCCTGGGACGGCGACTTCATTACGCCGGACTTCAAGTGCGTGGCGGACCAGCCGGGCATGCTGAACGCGATCAGGTTGCTGCGGGCGCTGTACCAGGAGGGCGCGTTCCCGCACAATTTCACCACCATGGGCCCCGAGGACCCGACGCAGTGGATGCAGCAGGGGCGGGCCGCCTTCGCGCTGCAGAGCATGAGCCGCAACCGGCTGTTCAACGACCCGAAGGGCGGCGCCTATGCGGGCAAGATCCGCACCGTGGCGCTGCCGGTTTCCGCGGCGCTGAAGAGCAGGTACGCGGTGGCGCCGACCAAGGTCGAGTTCTGGGGCATGGCGATCCCGCGCTCCGCACAGCGCAAGGCGTTGTCCTGGGCGCTCATGCGCTCGATGCTGACGCCGGAGGCGACGCGCATCGCAGCGCTGAACGGCAACGGGCCGGTGCGCAACTCGACCTACGACGACCCCACCTTCCGCGCCACGGTGCCGTATGCCGACGAGGAGCGGCGGGTGCTGAAGGTGGCGCGCATTCCGCTGCCCGCCTTCGACGAGGCGGCGCGGGCGGGGGATCTGTTCAAGGAGGAGGCGGAAGCCGCGGTGCTCGGGTTGAAGCCGCCGGAGCAGGCCATGGCGGATCTGGTCAAACGGGTGACCCCGCTGCTGCCCGCGTGAGGCGGGACACGCAAGGAGCGCCTGCCTCGCGTGTCATGCTGCCGTTCCGGCTCTTTATCGTTTTGCCCCGCGGGATCTGATCCGCCGGGTCCACCGCTCGATCCATGAAAGGTTGCTCACCATGCAAACACCTGAAGACACGGGCCAGACCGAGGCGTTGCGTCGCGCGATTCTCCTGGCCGACCCGAAGTTGAGCCGCTTCGATCCGCTGCCGCGGATCATCTGCTTTGATGACTTCGACCAGGGCTTCTGCGGCTGGACGCAATTGATGGGCAACTACGAGAACGACATCGATTGCGTGACACCGAGCTACGCCCAGCACACCCAGCCGATGCTTTCCAACCTCACGACCTGGGACTTCGGCAGCCACGGCGCATTCGACGGCACCTATGCGCTGAAAATTGCCACGCGGCCGCGGGCCGGCTCGCGCAATGTCGGCATCAAGCGCCTCACCTTCCGCCGCCGCGCGCCGATCCGCCTGGAATTCTACTTCACCTTCAAGCCGGAGGCGAACGAGCTGCGGCTTTCCGAGAGCGACGTGCGCTCGGTCGGCTTCGGCTACGATCTGCAGGTCGGCGACGGCGATGCCGATGCCTGGCGCATCATGCCGCAGGTGCGCTTTCTCAATGCCGAGCACGGCGAGCACGTGCAGAAGTGGCAGTTCAAGCCGAAGACCACGCCCTTCCGCTCGCTCGGCACCGAGAACAAGACCGTCACGCACGACCACCTGGCGAACGAGGGCTGGCTCGACCTGCCCGGCGGCCACCAGAAGCTGTGCTACAACGAGATCCCGACCAAGGTGAACTGGCACTACGCCTGTTTCGACTTCGACCTGGCGACGATGCAGGCCACCGGATTCCGCTGCAACGACCGCGCCTTCGATGTCGGCACCTTCGAGTCGATCCGCATTCCGGCGATGCGCAACCTCTGGTGCATGTTGAACGTGTTCTTCTTCGCCGAGACCGATATCGCCAAGCGTGCCTTCTTCTATCTCGATTCCGTCTGCCTGTCGGGAGAATTCTGATGCTCAGGGAAAGCCAAAGCGCGGTCGTCGTCCGCAACGAAGTCTGGCGCGGTTGCCTGGCCAGCGAGCCATACGAAGCGGGATGGGCGCAGGAAGTCACCCTCTTTGTCCTGGCGCTGAAGGAGTCGATCGGCGCGCCCGGCCACGCGCATGTGGAAATCTCGCCTGACGGGATACATTGGGCGCGCGAAGGCACATCGTTCGCGCTGCCGACCCGCAAGGACGCCGTGACCTTCGCACGGGTCGGTCATTTCGGAAACTGGCTGCGCCTCGCCATCGAAATGCCGGAGGGCGCCGAACTGACCGCGGTTGCAACCATCCATACCAAGGCATAAGGCTGGCATGGATGACCGGTTCGGCGACGTGAACAGCGTGCCTTGTCGGCAGGCAACCCCGCTCGACAAGGGTGGGGTTGGCGTATGAAACTCCGCCGCTGAACGCACAGAGCCGGGATGGCGCAACGATCGATACTGCTGGGTGGGCGTGGCGCGACGGTGCTGATCGCGCCGTCGTGGCTGCTGCTGGGCCTCATCATCGTGCTGCCCGCCGGCTACGTGTTCTGGCTGTCGTTCGAGCAGTCGAGCTTCGGCCAGTCGCCGCGCTTCGTCGGGCTGGCCAACTACGTCGCCATCCTCAACGACCCGTATTTCTGGCGCGCGCTGCGCAACACCACCGTGGTGGTGCTGGCGGTGGTGGCGGCCGAGATCGTCATCGGGCTGGGCATCGCCGTGCTGTTCGCCTCCGGCATCCCGGCGCGGCCGATCTGGCTGGCGGTGATGCTGGCGCCCTACGCGGTCAGCGAGGTCGCCGCGGTGGTGATGTGGCGCTTCCTGCTCGACCCCGAAACCGGGCCGCTGACCCACTTCCTGGAACCGATGGGGCTGGCGCTCGACTGGGCGGTGGTGCCCGCGCACGGACTGGTGCTGGCCGGCATATTGTCGATCTGGCTGCACCTGCCCTTCACCTTCGTCATTCTCTACGCCGCCCGGCTGGCGCTGCCCGGGCAGATCTACGAAGCCGCGAAGGTGGACGGCGCCTCCGGCCTGCAGCAGTTTCGCCAGCTCACCCTGCCGCTGCTGCGGCCGGCCATTCTGGTGGCGATGCTGTTCCGCACCATCACCGGCTTTCGGCTGTTCTCGGAAGTGTGGCTGACCACCCAGGGCGGCCCGGCGCGCGCCACCGAGGTGGCGGCGATCTACCTCTACCTGGAGGGCTTCCGCTACGACAGCTTCGGCGTGGCCGCCGCCACCGGCTGGATGATGGTACTGGCCGCCTTCCTGGTGTCGCTGCTCTACGTGCGGCGGCTCTACAAGGACATGGCCGATGCGGGCTGACCGCGCCGCCCGCCACCTGGGCAAGGCCGCGGCGCTGGCGGCGATCGCGCTGTGGTCGCTCGGGCCGATCCTGATGGTGGTGGCGGCCTCGTTCCGGCCGGACCGGGAGATTTTCGACCCCGGGCAGCACAGTTTTACCCTTACGTTCGCCAACTACGGCAGGCTGGTTTCCGAGTGGTGGCTGTTCTTTCGCGGCATGGCCAACTCGGCGCTGGTTACCGCCGGCGCCACCGTGCTCGCCACCACGGCCAGCGCGCTCGCCGGCTACGCCTACTCGCGGCTGCGCCGGCGCTGGATGGCGGCCTCGGCGGCGGGGATGGTGTTCATCCGCCTGATCCCGCCGATCGTGCTGACGCTGCCGCTGTTCCCGATCGTCAACTGGCTGCATCTGGCCGACACCCACCTGGTGCTCATTCTGCTCTACGCGACCTTCTTCGTCTCGCTCGGCACGGTGGTGATGCGCACCTTCTTCGACCAGATTCCGCGGGAGATGGATGAGGCGGCGCTGGTGGACGGCGCCTCCGCCTGGCAGGTGATCCGCCTGGTGGTGGCGCCGCTGGCGGCGCAGGGCATGGTGGCGGTGGCGATCTTCGTGGTGGTGTTCGCCTGGAACGAATACCTGTTCGCCTTCATTTTCACCGCCAACAACGCCAAGACCGCGCCACTGGTGCTGGCGGAGATGACCGGGGCGATCGACGGGGTGGAATGGGGCGTGCTGTTCGCTGCCACCACGCTGCACCTGATCCCGATCTTGGCCTTCGTCATCGTCGCGCAGCGGCGGCTGGTGGACGGCCTGACCGCGGGGGCGACCAAGGGGTAGAAGCGGCGCTTTATGGATACGATATCGTAATATTCAAGTCGCAGCTCGGCGCGCCCCGGGTCGGGGCGGTTTTTCAAAGGGCAGGGTGATCGAGGGCCGGCGCTCGCGCAGCCAGGCGGGGGCGTTCGGGGGCGGCTGCGGCGCGCGGGAGGGCGCGGGAGCGGGCGGGTCGGCAGCCGGCGGGTCGGCGCTGGGCGGG
>CAIMEK010000788.1 GCA_903839965.1 uncultured Acetobacteraceae bacterium
GATCGCCTTGAGCTGTTCGTTCAGGTAGTACTCGCGCTGGGTCTTCTCCATCTGCCGCTTGACGCGGTTGCGGATGCGCTTCTTCACCTGCAGCACGCCGATTTCGGACTCCATGTGCCCGAACACGCGCTCCAGCCGTTCGCCGACGCGGGCGATTTCCAGCAGTTCCTGCTTCTCGGCGATCTTGAGGTTGAGATGCGCGGCCACCGTGTCGGCGAGCTTGGAGGGCTCCTCGATCTGGTTCAGCGAAACCAGCACCTCGGGGGCGATTTTCTTGTTGAGCTTGATGTACTGCTCGAACTGCCCGATCACCGTGCGGCCGAGCGCCTCCAGTTCCTTGCCCTCGCCCTCGCGGTCGACCAGCGGCTCGACATACGCCTCGAAGTAGCTCTCGGTCTCCTTGAAGCCGGAAATCTTGGCCCGCCGCGAGCCCTCGACCAACACCTTGACGGTGCCGTCCGGCAGCTTGAGGAGTTGCAGAATAGTGGAAACCGTGCCCACCCGGTAGATGTCGTCCACCGACGGGTCGTCCTGGGCGGCGTTCTTCTGGGCGACCAGCAGGATCTGCTTGTCGTCCTTCATCACCGCTTCCAGCGCGCGCACGGACTTCTCGCGGCCGACGAACAGCGGCACGATCATATGCGGGAAAACGACGATATCGCGCAACGGCAGCACCGGCAGCAGTTCGGCGCTCGCCGGGGTCTTTTGTTCCTCACCCGTCGCGGGCGCTGGCTTGGGCGGCTCGCCGGCCGGGGGACGATCGGATTCCGTCATCGATGACCTCCTTCAGGACAGTCGGAGCGCCGCCCGCCCCGATTGCAGGCACGGGCCGCGCTCCCGGAATTCGCTGCATGCAACCCGACGGGAATGTCCGTCCGGTTGAAATAGGCTGGGATGAACGACCCCGCATATCGGCATGCCCCGGCCATGCCGCAAGATCTTGAACGATCGATGACGGCGCCGGGGCCGCCAGCGCTCCCCGCCCGATCGCCTCAGGCGGTGCCTTCGGCGCGCTCCTTGCCGTAGAGGAACAGCGGGTTGGCGCGGCTTTCCGCCACCTCGCGGTTGATCACCACCTCCTCCACGCCATCCAGCCCGGGCAGGTCGAACATGGTCACCAGCAGGATGCTTTCCATAATGGAACGCAGGCCGCGCGCCCCGGTCTTGCGGGTGATCGCCCGCTTGGCAACCGAGGCCAGGGCGTCGTCGGTGAACGACAGCTTGACGCCTTCCATTTCGAACAACCGGGCGTACTGCTTGATCAGCGCGTTCTTCGGCCTGGTCAGGATCTCGATCAGGGTGGGCTCGTCGAGGTCGTCGAGCGTCGCGACCACCGGCAGGCGGCCGATGAATTCCGGGATCAGGCCGAAGCGCAGCAGGTCCTCGGGCTCCACCTCGCGCAGGATTGCCCCGGTGCGCCGTTCGTCGGGGCTGCGCACCTCGGCCCCGAAGCCGACGCCGGAGCCCTTGCCGCGCGCGGCGATGATCTTCTCCAGGCCGGAGAACGCGCCGCCGCAGATGAACAGGATATTGGTGGTGTCGACCTGCAGGAATTCCTGCTGCGGATGCTTGCGCCCGCCCTGCGGGGGCACCGAGGCGATGGTGCCCTCCATGATCTTCAGCAACGCCTGCTGCACGCCCTCGCCGCTGACGTCGCGCGTGATCGAGGGGTTGTCGGACTTGCTGCTGATCTTGTCGACCTCGTCGATGTAGACGATGCCGCGCTGCGCCCGCTCGACGTTGTAGTCGGCCGACTGCAGCAGCTTGAGGATGATGTTCTCCACGTCCTCGCCGACATAGCCGGCTTCGGTGAGCGTGGTGGCGTCGGCCATGGTGAATGGCACGTCGAGGATGCGCGCCAGCGTCTGCGCCAGCAGCGTCTTGCCCGACCCGGTGGGGCCCAGCAGCAGGATGTTCGACTTGGCAATCTCGACGTCGTTGTTCTTGGCGCCGTGCGCCAGGCGCTTGTAGTGGTTGTGCACGGCCACGCTCAGCACCTTCTTGGCGTGCAACTGGCCGATGACGTAATCGTCGAGAACCTTGCAGATCTCCTTGGGCGTCGGCACGCCATCGCGAGACTTCACGAGGTGGGTCTTGTGTTCCTCGCGGATGATATCCATGCACAGTTCAACGCATTCATCGCAGATGAACACGGTTGGCCCGGCGATAAGCTTGCGCACTTCGTGCTGCGATTTGCCGCAGAACGAGCAGTATAGGGTGTTTTTCGAATCGGGCGACTTGCTCATGAGCACTCCTGCCCCGGACCGCCGGGAAGCACGCCAGTCAATCCTACCCCGCGCCGGAGCGCGGGGACAAGAACCAGCAATACCCACAACGCCGGCCATCGCTGGCGGGCGGGCAGCCGGCAGATGCCGAGGTCAGCCCTGAATTGCCTTGCAAACCGCGCGCCGCAACCGGGCCGGCGACCGCCAAAACATGGGGATCCCCCCCCGCCCGCTGCAACCCTGCGCGGCTTTGGGTTGCGCAGAAGGCAGGACAGGGGCGCCCGGGGCCGTCCCTCAGGCCTTCTCCGCGTCGGAAGGATGCGGCCGATTCTCGACCACCTGGTCGACCAGGCCGAAATCGCGCGCCTCCTCGGCCGACATGTAGGTGTCGCGCTCCAGCTTGCGCTCGATCGCCTCGATCGGCTGGCCGGTGTGGCGAACATAGATCTCGTTCAGCCGCTTGCGCAGCGTCAGGATCTCGCGGGCCTGGATTTCGATGTCGGTGGCCTGGCCCTGGGCGCCGCCGGAGGGCTGGTGCACCATGATGCGCGAGTTGGGCAGCGCGAACCGCTTGTCCTTGGCCCCGGCGGTGAGCAGCAGGCTGCCCATGGACGCCGCTTGGCCGATGCACAGCGTGCTCACCGGGCTGCGGATGTACTGCATGGTGTCGTAGATCGCCAGACCGGACGACACCACCCCGCCCGGGCTGTTGATGTAGAATGAAATGTCCTTGGCGGGATTGTCGCTCTCCAGGAACAGCAACTGGGCGCAGATCAGGCTGGCGACCTGGTCGAACACCGCCCCGGTGAGGAACACGATCCGCTGCTTCAGCAGCAGCGAATAGATGTCGTAGGCCCGCTCGCCGCGCGCGGTCTGCTCGACCACCATCGGCACCAGCGTGTTGTTGTAGATCTCGACGGGATCGCGATCCGCCATCATGTCCGACCTTCCATGCCCTCGGCCGGCCCCGGGCGGGGCCGCCGATCTGCGCCGACCACGGGGTCAGCCCGGGTTAAAATAGGGACGCGTGCCGCCGCTGCAAAGATCAGGCTTCCGCCGAGGGCTGCGCAAGCTCAGCCGCCATGGCCGCCGGAGCCGCCGCGGCGGCTTCCGGATCGCGGGTCAGTTCCTCCGCGCTCACCGTGCTGTCGGTCACCTTGGCCAGCTCCAGCACGAAGTCGACCACCTTCTCCTCGAAGATCGGGCCGCGCAGCGTCTCGGTGGCCTGCGGGTTCTTGCGGAAGAACTCGAGCACCTTCTGCTCCTGGCCCGGATAGCGCTGCGCCTCGGTGCGCATGGCCCGGGTCAGCTCGTCCTGGGCCACCGTAATGCCGTTGGTGCGGCCGATTTCCGACAGCAGCAGGCCGAGCCGCACCCGCCGCTCGGCGATGGCGCGGTACTCCGCCTTCAGCGTCTCGTCGTCCTTGCCGGTGTCTTCGTCGTCGGTCTTGCCCTGCTTGCGATCGGCTTCCAGGCGCTGCCAGATCTGGTTGAACTCGGCGTCCACCATGCCCTGCGGCACCGGGAAGCCGGCCGTGCCGGCCAGCGCGTCGAGCAACTGGCGCTTGACCCGCAGGCGCGAGAGCTGGTCCAGCTCGTGCTGGAAACGGCCCTTCAGCGCCGCCTTGAGGTCGTCCAGCCCCTCGAAGCCGATCTTCTTGGCCAGTTCGTCGTCGGCCACCGGCACCACCGCCCGCTTGAGCTGCTTGGCCGTGATGTCAAAGCTCGCCGCCTTGCCGGCCAGGTCGGGCACCCCGTAGGCCGCGGGGAAGGTCGCCTCGATGGCGCGGCTCTCGCCGGCCGACAGGCCCTCAAGCTGGTCGGTGAAGCCCGGGATGAAGCCGGCCCCGCCCACTTCCACGTCCATGTCGGTGCCGGTGCCGCCCGGGAAGGCGGTGCCGTCGATCTTGCCGGTGAAGTCGATGGTGAGGAAATCGCCCTTGGCCGCCGGCCGCACCTCCTCCACCGCCACCAGCTCGCGCTGGCGCTGGGCGAGGTCGTCGAGCGCGCGGGCAATCTGCTCCTCGCTCGGCTCGGCCTTCATGCGGGCAACCTCGATGGCGGCGAAATCCGGCATCGCGATCTCGGGGAACAGTTCGAGCTCGAGCTTGAACTCCAGGTCGAGCAAGGGGTCGGCGCTGACCAGCTCGATCCGGGGCTGGGTCGCGGCACGCAGGCCGCGCTCGGTCAGCACCTGCTGGGTGGCCTCGCTGACGCTCTGCTCCAGCACCTCGGCGGTCACCGCGCTGCCGAAGCGCTGCTTGACCACGGTGGTCGGCACCTTGCCCGGGCGGAAGCCGGGCAGGCGCACGGTACGACTGAGTTCGGCCAGCCGCTTGCTGCGGCGGCTCTCCACGTCGGCGGCCGGTACGACGACGGAAAAGCCGCGCTTCAGCCCGTCGGACAGTGTCTCGGTAACCTGCATGACCTGGAGAATCCCCGATGCCGCCGCCAAGCCGTCGGCCGATGGTGCGGGCGGAGGGACTTGAACCCCCACGGCTTGCGCCACCAGAACCTAAATCTGGCGTGTCTGCCAATTCCACCA
>CAIMEK010000789.1 GCA_903839965.1 uncultured Acetobacteraceae bacterium
CCGGGTCAGCTTGGTGACGCCGTCCACCAGGCCGACGATCTCGGTGCCGAAGCGGCGCTCCAGCTCGACGCGGTTGACCTTGGTGTCCTCGATCACGTCGTGCAGCAGGGCGGTGGCGATGCTGCCGACGTCGAGGCGGTAGCCGGCGAGGATTTCGGCGACCGCGAGCGGATGGACGATGTAGGGGTCGCCGTTGTCGCGCTTCTGCTCGCCGTGGGCCTCGGCGGCGACGTGGAAAGCGGCCTGGACCAGGCCGAGATCGGCCTTCGGGTCGTAGCTGCGGATGCGGGCGAGCAGCGGGGCGATGTTTGGCCCCGCCGGCACCGTGATCGGTGCGGGCGCAACCGGGGTGGCCGCCTCGGGACCGGCGGCTGGCGCGGCGCGCCAGAATCCTGCTGCGCCGCCCGTCATGTCAGGCTACCGACGGCGGCCGGCAAGCTCCGCCTCGATGGCCGCCTCGATGTCGTCGGGCGAGAAGTCCTCGCCGCCTTCGCTCGGCAGCGCCTGCGCTTCCTCGTCGCCGGAGATATCCTGCAGGCCGAAGATATTCTGGTCGGTCGGGATAAGGTCCAGCACCTCCTCGTCCGCCGGCTCGGGCTCGGGCGCGCGGGACAGCGACTTGATCAGGTCCTGCTCAAGCCGTTCCAGCGGGATGGTCTCGTCGGCAATCTCGCGCAGCGCGACCACCGGGTTCTTGTCGTCGTCGCGGTCCAGCGTAAGCTCCTCGCCGCGCGACAGGTTGCGCGCGCGCTGGGCGGCGAACAGCACCAGCTCGAACCGGTTGGGAATTTTTTGGACGCAATCTTCAACGGTAACGCGCGCCATGCGTTGAAACCTCCGGTCGGCAGTGGGGGTGATCCAATAGGATACGGATGCGAACGCTCAAACGCAAGTCATTGCTGCATAGCAGCATGCGCAACCCGTCACAGCGGCGCGATCCACTCGGGCCCGAGCACGGCCAGCAGCGCCGCCAGGGGAGTGCCGAGGCGGGGATGCACCCAGTCCGGCGCCACGTCGCGCAACGGGTACAGCACGAAACCGCGCAAATGCGCCCGCGGGTGCGGCAGCACCGGGTCGGGCGCGTCGCGCACCAGGCCGTTGAGGTCGATGATGTCGAGGTCCAGCGGGCGCGCCGCATTGGCCGCCCCACGCACCCGTCCGGCGCGCGCCTCGATGGACTGCAGGCGGGCGAGCAGTCCGGCCGGATCGGCCTCACCCTCCAGGCGGACGATGCCGTTGACGTAGTCGGGCTGGCCGGAGGGCGGCACCGCAGCGGTACGATACCACGACGATACGGCCACCAGGCGGGTGCCGGGCACCGCGCGCAACGCCTCGGCGGCGGCCCGGCAGGTGGCCAGCGGCGTGTGGCCGGCGTTGGTGGGCAAGTTGGCGCCGATGGCGATGAGGATCATTCGCAGCTCACGTCAAAATGAAGGTTCCATCTTCCGGCAACATCACGTCGACACTATGATAGCCGCGCACCGGAGGATTTGTTGCTCCGGCCCGCCTCCATCGCAGCCACACCCATCGTCCGAAAGGCCCAGATCTGATGCATTTCCTTCCCACCGAGCGCGTTGCGCTGTTCATCGATGGGGCGAACCTGTATTCGGCGTCCCGCAATCTTGGTTTCGATGTCGACTACCGGAACCTCCTGGAATTCTTCCGCAAAAAGTGCCACGTCATCCGCGCCTATTACTACTCCGCGGTCTTGGAAACGGAAGAGTATTCGCCGCTGAAGCCGTTGACGGACTGGCTGGCATACAACGGGTATACTTTGGTCACCAAGCCCGCCAAGGAGTTCACCGACTCCACCGGCCGCCGCCGGGTGCGCGGCAACATGGACATCGAGCTGGCCATCGACATGCTGGAGCTGGCCGACAAGATCGACCACGCGGTGCTGTTCAGCGGCGATTCCGATTTCCGCCGGCTGGTCGAGGCGGTGCAGCGGCGCGGCGTGCGGGTGTCGGTGGTGTCGTCGATCCGCACCACCCCGCCGATGGTGGCCGACGAGTTGCGCCGCCAGGCCGACCAGTTCCTGGAACTGGCTGAGATCGCGCCGGAATTCACCCGCCGGCAGATGGAGCCGCGCCCGGCGCGCATGTCGCTGCGCCCGACCCCCGCCGAGCCGTTCGCCGACAACGCCGAACCGACCTGAGCCCGGCATGCCGCAAGCCGGGGTCGCCGCGCCGGTGCGCGACTGTGCGTTGTGTCCCCGCCTCGCCGCCTTCCGCCAGGCCAACCGACAGGCCAACCCGCACTGGTTCAACGCGCCGGTGCCGAGTTTCGGGCCGCTGCAGGCGCGGCTGCTGGTGGTGGGCATGGCGCCGGGCCTGCGCGGGGCCAATCGCACGGGTCGGCCCTTCACCGGCGACCATGCCGGGCTGCTGCTCTACCATACGCTGATCGAACTCGGCCTCGCCGAGGGCGTCTACCGCGCCGAGCCCGATGACGGGCTGGTGCTGAACGACACCCGCATCGTCAACGCGGTGCGCTGCGTGCCGCCGGCCAACAAGCCGGAACCGGCCGAGGTGGCCACCTGCAACCGCTTCCTGCTCGGCGAGCTGCGCGGCATGCCGGGGCTGCGCGTGGTGCTGGCGCTCGGGGTGCTGGCTCATGCGGCGGTGCTCAGGGCCTACGGCCTGCCGCAGTCCCGCCTGCGGTTTTGCCACGGCGCGCAGCACCCATTGCCGAACGGGCTGCTGCTGGCCGACAGCTATCACGTCAGCCGCTACAACACGAACACCGGCCGGTTGACCGCGGAGATGTTCCGCGCCGTGGTGGCCGCGCTGGTCGAACGGCTGCACACCGCGCCTCAGCTATAGCGTTCCTCGGCCCAGGGGTCGGCGTTGTTGTGGTAGCCGTTGCGTTCCCAGAAGCCGGGCCGGTCCGCCACGGTCAACTCGATGCGGCGGATCCATTTGGCCGATTTCCAGAAATAGAGCCGCGGGATGACCGCCCGCACGGGTCCGCCGTGCTCGGCGGTGAGCAATTCGCCCTGCCAACTGTGCGCCAGCAGCACGCCGGGCGCGGCGAACTGGTCGAGCCGGACATTGGTCGCATAACCGTCGAAGGCGTGCAGCATCACGTGCGCTGCCTCCGCGTGCGGCTCGACCAGGTCGAGCAGGGTGCGGGCCGCCACGCCTGTCCAGGCGTTGTCGTAGCGCGACCACTGGGTGACGCAGTGGATGTCGGAGATGCAGTCCTGCTGCGGCAGGGCCATGAATTCGGCCAACGACAGGCTGATCGGCCGCGCCACCGCGCCATCGATATCGAGGCGGAAGCGCTGCGGCGTGACCTCGGGCTGCTGGCCGAGATCGAGCACCGGCCAGTCCCGCACCAGGCGCTGGCCGGGCGGCAGACGGTCGGTTTGCGGGTCCGCGGTGGCGCCGGTGAGCAGGCGGCCCATGCGCGCCCATTGCCGCTTGGCGCGGGTGAGCTTGCTGTCTTCGGGCGGATCGATGCGGTCGGGCATGACCGGCAGATGGGGCGCACCGCTGAAGCGGCAAGCGGCGGCGGAATACGAAAGCCCTAACCCCGGTCGCGCATCAGCCTGGCCTTGTCGCGCTGCCAGTCGCGCTCGGCGGTGGCGTGGCGCTTGTCGCCCTTGGTCTTGCCCTGGCCGAGGCCAAGCTGCACCTTGGCGATGCCGCGATCGTTGAAGTGGATGTCGAGCGGCACCAGGCTGATCCCGTCGCGCGCCACCGCGCTGAACAGCCGGCGGGCTTCCTTGCGCTTGACCAGCAGCTTGCGCAGCGCGCGCGGCTCGAAGCGCGACAGCACGCCGCCCTGGTATTCGGGAATATAGCAGTTGAACAGGAACAGCTCGCCGGCGCGCTCGCCGGCCCAGGCGTCGGAGAGGGCGGCGCGGCCGGCGCGCAGCGATTTCACCTCCGGCCCCTTCAGCACGATGCCGGCCTCGATTTGTTCCTTGATAAAGTAGTCGAACCGCGCCTTGCGGTTCTGCGCCACGATGCCGTGTGAAATGAGGGTGGGCTTCTTCCGCGGAGTGGCCATCGCTCCAGGCTAGCGCACCGTCCGCCTTTGTGGGAGGGGGCGGTAAATCCGCCGGCAAATCGTGATCCGGTCGAGATAACTCCGATCACAGATCGGTCGTATGACAAACTGTGTTTTGCCGCCGGCCCACAACCGGTTCAGTCAATCGTGAGCGGACGGCCGCAGGCGCCGCTGCGATATCATCGACCGCGCCGCCGGCGCACCTCAGGAGATCTCGCGTGATTATCGATGCCCGCACCCTGCCCGCCGAGACCGTCCTCAACACCGACCTTTGCATCATCGGCGCCGGACCGGCGGGCATCAGCATCGCCCGCGAGTTCGACGGCCTGCCGCTGCGGGTCGCCCTGCTGGAGGCCGGCGGGCTGGAATTCGAGACCGCCGACCAGGCGATGTACGAAGGCGAGA
>CAIMEK010000790.1 GCA_903839965.1 uncultured Acetobacteraceae bacterium
ACAGCGAATGACCGCCGAGGGCGAAGAAATCGTCATTGACGTCGAAATTCTCGCGCCCGAGTAGCGCCCCGAAAATCTCCGCTACCGCCAGTTCGGTCGCCGTGCGCGGTGGTTGCAGAGGCGCCTCGCGGTCACTTTCGATCGCGGCTGGCTCCGGCAGCGCGCGACTGTCCAGCTTGCCGTTCGCTGTGAGCGGAAACCTGTCCAGCACCACGAAATGCGCCGGTACCATGTAGTCGGGCAGCCAGGTCGCAAGGTCACGTCGAAGCGCGGGAATGCGTTCCACGATGGCCTGCCGCCGCGTCGGCACCGACGTCAACGCACGCTCGGGCCGAACCGCCGTGGTTGCGTACCACGGCATTGCCGCGTCGGGCCCCGGCGTGAACCACGCAGCGAAGCAACCCGGCTCCGCCGGATCAGGCGAAATCGCAACCGCATAGCCGAGGGACGCGGTCAGGGAACGCAACGCTTCCGGGTCGAGGCCGCCGGACGGCGGCATGCTCCCGAGAAGACGGCAGTGCACCGCGAGGTCAGCGGCCAGGCGTGCGTTCAAAACCCCATGCAGGATGCGCCCGGTCCGCGCTCCCGAGAGGAATGCGGCGAGATCGAAGTCGGTTCGCCCCGCGGCGTCCTGCACGGCGGGTGGGGGTGACGGCGGCTCACGGCGCAGCACGGCCGCAAAACGATACTTGTTGAGTTCGTTCGCCGCTTCACCACGTTGGGTAAGCAGGGCAACCGACCCAAGCTCCGGCAACTCCGCGGCGATCGTGAGAAAGAAGGTTGGGTCAATCAGCAGCTCACGCTCCCCTGCCAGTTCCTCGCGGGCCTGGCGCAGCAGGCTGGCTGCATCGCTGGCCGCGGGGGCCGCTGCGCAGGTCACCGAAACGTGGAACGTCTCGGCAAGACGCAGATCGCGGATGTCGCCGACATAGATCGCGCCACCGGGTTGCAGCAACGCCATCGCATCCCGCAGCACCTGCAGCAGGATCTCGGCACTGGGGAAGTACTGCACGACGGAGTTGATGACGATCGTGTCGTAGCCCGCGCGCGGCAGGTTCGCGAGGTCCTGCGCCGCAAGCTGCGTCAGGCTGACATTTGCGAACCGCGGCGCATGCCGGGCCATCTGTTCCCGGACATGCTCCAGCGAAGCCGCGGAAAAGTCGATGCCGTGGTAACACTCGACATGCTCGGCCAGACGGAACAGCAGGATGCCGGTACCGCAGCCGATCTCCAGCACGCGTCGCGGACGAAGGGCGCGGATCTGTTCAACGGTCCCGTCCGCCCACGCGCGCATCTCGCCTGGTGGTATCTGGTGGCGATCATAGCTGCTGAGCCAACCGGTCAGGCGGAACAACGGGTCGTCGCCTTGCCAATCGCGCGCAAGCTGCTCGTCGAACACGCGCTGCCAGTCGCGGGTTTGCGCGGCATCGAGCGCAGCGCCATCCTCGGCCGCGCTCGGCACTATATAGGCACAAAGTTGCGGCTCACCGGCGCCGCCATCGCGCAGCACGACGGTGGCGTCGGCGACAGCGGCGTGGGCGCGCAGACGCGCCGCGATCTCTCCGGTTTCGATGCGATAGCCCCGCAGCTTCACCTGGTTGTCAATGCGGCCGAGATACTCGATCTCGCCGCCAGCCCGCCGCCGGGCACGATCTCCGGAACGATACATCCGCCCGCCCGCCGGTCCGAATGGGTCCGGCACGAACCTCGCTGCGGTCAGCGCCGAAGCATTGAGGTAGCCGCGTGCAACACCGGGACCGGCGACACACATCTCGCCCGGCGCCCCAGCGGGTACCGGATTGAAGTCGGCGTCGAGCAACCGCAATTCCAGGTCGCTGATCGGCTCTCCGATCGGGCTGGCGAATGGCAATTCGAGATCCGCCCACCCAAGCGGCCGGATCGTGACATGGACGGTGGTTTCGGTAATGCCGTAGCAGTTCACCAGTCGCGGTGCGCTGTCGCCGAAACGTTCGAACCAGCGCCGTAGGCCGGCCACGTCAAGCGCCTCGCCGCCAAAAATGATCCAGCGCAACGCCAGCGGTGTCGGTGCGGCAAGCACGACGTCGGCCAACTGGGCGAAGGCCGAGGGCGTCTGGTTCAGCACCGTGACCCGCTCACGGGCCAGCAGGGCAAGGAACGCGCCCGGCTCGCGCGCCGTCGCGGCCGACACCATCACCACCCGGCCGCCATACAGCAGCGCGCCCCAGATCTCCCAGACGGAAAAGTCGAAGCCGGCGGAGTGAAAACAACTCCAGACATCGCTCGCGTCGAAGGCAAAAAACGACTGCGTGCCGGTGAAAAGCCGGACGACATTGGCATGCGTGACCTGGACGCCTTTCGGCACGCCGGTCGAACCGGATGTATAGATGACGTATGCCACATCGTCGGGCCGGACCGCGCGGCCCGGATCGGTTGGCGGATTGCCGGTCCAGGTTGCGTCAGGCGCGTCGAGGACAAGCCGCGGGACGTCGTCGCCGGGAACGGCCTCGTGCGAGGCGGTGTCGGTCAGAACGACACGCACCCGTGCATCCGTCATCATGAAGCGAAGTCGCTCGGCGGGCTGCGCAGGGTCGAGCGGCACGTAGACACAGCCTGCCTTGAGCACGGCCAGCATCGCCATCGGCAGATCCGCGCTGCGCTGCATCAGGATGGCGACCGAACTGCAAGGCGGCAGCCCGAGCCACACCAACTGCCGCGCCAGGCGGTTGCTGCGGGCCTCCAGTTCGCCATAGGTTAGTCTCGCCGCACCTGCGCAGACGGCCAGGCGCCCAGGCATGTCGCGTGCCACCGCGGCGACCGCCGTATGCAGGCAAGCGCGGTTAACGGCCGGCACCGCGGCAGCCGGCACTCCGTCACCGCGCGCCGGCATGAGCGCAAGCGTGCCCACCGTGCCCACGGCATTCCCGGCGATGGCGGCGAGCACGCATTGGTAGCCGGTTGCCATGGTCTCGATGGTGGCCGCCTCGAACAGGTCGCGGTCGAAGGTGATGAGGCCCTGTAGCGCGCCATCCTGCAGCCAGACATGGCATTCGAGATCGAACCGTACGGTTGCATCGCCTACCGCCAACGGCTCGATGACCAGCCCGAGCAGATCGAGCCGCGCCGCCATAGCCTCGGGCTGCTGCAAGGCGAACACCACCTGGAACAGCGGGTTGCGGCTGAGGTCGCGCACCGGCGCCAGCGCCTCCACCAGGCGCTCGAACGGCACTTCGTGCTGGAAGGCACTCAGCACGTTGCGCCGGACCTGTGCCAACACGTCGCGGAACCTATCGTTCTCGCGGATCTCTGCAGTCATGACCAGAGAATTCACGAAAAAGCCGATGAGACCCTCGACTTCATCCCGGTCGCGGTTGGCGACCGGCGTGCCCACTGCGATGCGCTCATCGTCGCTGAAGCGGTGCAGCAGGACCATGAAGGCGGCCAGCAACACCATGTACAGGGTTGCGTTCTCCGCCTGTGCCCGGGCACGTAACGCCTCCGCCACCGCCTGCGGCACGACGAAGCGCAACCCTCCGCCGCGGAAGTGCTCCACCTTCGGGCGTATCCGGTCGGTCGGCAGGCGCAGCGGTGCAAGCCCCGCCAACAGCGGCCGCCAGTACTCCAACTGCGCTGCCAGCGCGTCCGCATCGAGGCCGCGCTGCTGCCAGATGCCGTAATCGGTGTACTGCACGGGCAACGGCGGCAGCGGGTCGGGACGGTCCGCCCGGTAGGCTTTGTACAGCGCCGCCAACTCCCTGAAAAACACCATCACCGACCAGCCGTCGCAGGCGATGTGGTGAAAAGTGACCAGTAGCACGTGGGAGTCGCTGGCGAGGCGTACCAGCATGGCCCGGAACGGAAAGTCCTCGGCAAGGTTGAACGGCGTTGTGTTCCAGGCTTCCACCAGAGCGGCGAGACGCTCCGTCCTTTCGTCCGGCGCCATCGCCGAGAGGTCGGCGACCCGCAGCGAGAACTCCGACGACGACGCCACATGTTGGATCGGCTGCCCCTCCTCGGCGCGAATCCTCGTCCGCAGCGCGTCATGCCGACGCAGCACCGTTGCCAGGCTGCGCTCCAGCGCCGCGCCGTCGAGCTCGCCGGTCAGTCGCAGGTTCACCGGCATCAGGTAGGCCGCACCGGTGGTTGCCATCTGGTCGAGCAGCCAAAGCCGCCGTTGCGCGAAGGAGGCTGGCGCGCTCGTCAGCCCGAGCGCCGGGATCGACTCTGCGGCAGCGCAATCCTGATGTTCGGCGGCCCACTCGGCAATGCCGGCAATGCTGGGCCGCTCGAACAGACGCACCAGCGGCAGTTCCACACCCAACGTGGCCCGCAGCCGGGCCACCACCCGCGCGGCGAGCAGCGAGTGGCCGCCCAGATCGAAGAAACTCTCGTGCGGGCCGATGTTTTCCCGATGCAAAAGATCGGCGAAAATCTCCGCAATCGCCTGCTCGCGTGCCGAGCGGGCAAGCACGCCGCCCTCCGGCGGGCCGTCGGCCCAGTGTTCCGAAGCCGGCAAGCCGCGGCGGTTGATCTTTCCCGAGGCATTCAATGGCAACGCGTCCAGCACCACGAAGCTGTTCGGAATCATGTGGCGGGGCAGTCGCGCCTGCAGCCAGGTCCGCAACACCCCCGCCGTGGGCGTCAGGCCCGGCTGGTGCGCGACATAGGCAACCAGCCGCGTATCGAGGCGGCCGTACTGGTGCGTGGTCACCAGCGCCTGTTTCACTGCCGGATGCCGGCACAGCGCAACCTCGATTTCCCCCGGCTCGATTCGAAAGCCGCGGATCTTGATCTGTCGATCCATCCGACCGAGGAATTCGATGCTGCCATCGACCAGGCGCCGCCCGAGGTCGCCCGTGCGATAGCGCCGTGCGCCGTCAGCCCGGGCGGTATCGGGAATGAAACCGACCGCAGTGAGCGCTGGCCGGTTTCGATACCCCCGCGAAAGCTGCGCTCCCCCGATCAGGATTTCTCCGGCAACGCCGGGCGGCACCACAGCCAGATGCCGGTCCACGACGGTGATGTGCACATTGTCTACCGGACGACCGACCGGCGGCAGGTCGGGCCAGCTCCGCGGGTCAGCGGGCAATGCGTGCGCGCACACCACATAGCATTCGGTCGGCCCGTAATGATTGTGCAGCCGGGCCTGCGGATTGCGCAGGAAGAACTCGCGTAGCGCGGGAGTCGCCTGCAGTTGCTCGCCCGCGGTGAACACCTGCTGCAGGAACGCCACCGAACTCTCGCGCGACAGGATTTCAATGACGTATTGCAGCGGCGTGAAGGGCATGAAGATGCGCTCAAGCCGGTGGCGAAGAACGAACGCCGCCAGCGCCTCCATGTTCTGCCGACCCTCGTCGTCGACCATGTAGCAGGCGCCACCCGTCAGCCAGGAGGTGAACAGCTCCTGGAAAAAAATGTCGAAACTGCATTGGGCGTATTGCAACGTGCGCAGAGCCCGCTCCCCGTGCGCGCGCAGATGCCAGGCGACAAGGTTGGCGATCGTGCCGTGTCGTCCTTCCACACCTTTCGGCTGGCCGGTGGACCCGGACGTGTAGATGACGTAGGCAAGATTGTCCGCGCCGACCGGAACCGCCGGATCGCTGTCCGGCAACGCGGACAAGGTGTCCGCAAGCTCGTCGAGCACGAGCACCGTGCCGGCGGCACCGGCAAACAGATGGGCATGCCGCGACTGCGTCAGATGCAGCGATGCACCGCTGTCGCGCAGCATGAAGTGCAACCGCTCCAGCGGCTCGGCCGCATCCACCCCGAGATAGCCGGCGCCTGCCTTGAACACGCCCAGAACCGCCACAACCAGCATGTCGCCACGGTCGAGACAGAGCGACACCAGGCATTCCGGGCCGGCGCCATGGGCCCGCAGCAGGTGGGCGAAGCGGTTGGCCTGCCGGTCGAGCTCGCCCAGCGTCAGGCTCCGTTCGCCAAACACCAGTGCCGGTGCCGCGGGTCGCTGGCGTACCGCTGCGGACAGTATCTGATGCAGGCACAGCGACGGGGGGGGCACCACCATGGCGGGTGGAGCCGCCAGTTGCTGCGCCTCCGTCGCGGTCATCATCGGCAGCTCGCTCACCGCGCGCGACGGATCCTCGACGGCGGCCCGCAGAATGCTGGTGAGCTGGTCGAGCATCCGCTGCACGTTGGGCGCCGTGAAAAGATCGAGATTGTACGTGCAAATTCCGTCCAGCGCCGCGCCCGATCGCCAGACATGCAGCTCGAGGTCGAACCGCGCCGTAATCTGCGAGAACGGAATCGGTTTGACGGCCAGTCCCTCGATCGCCAGGTCGGGAGCCATCGCCTCCGGCTGCTGCAGGGCGAACATCACCTGGAACAACGGGTTCCGATCGAGGCTCCGCTCCGGCTGCAACTCCTCGACGAGCTTCTCGAACGGAACCTGCGCATGAGTGAATGCATCGAGTGCCGTGTCGCGCACGCGCTCGACCAGCGCGACAAAACTCGGATCTCCGGAAAGATCCGCCGCCATGACGACGGAATTGACGAAGAAGCCGAGCAGCGGCTCGATGTCGGCGCGGTCCCGCCCGGCCACCGGGGTACCGATCGCCAGGCGTGGCTCTCCCGAATAGCGATGCAGCAGCACCGCGAAGCCGGCGAGCAGCACCATGAACATGGTGGCGCCGCGCTCGTGACCGATGCGCTCCAGTGCGTCGACAACCTCGGCAGGCAGCGAAAACCGACAGCTGCCGCCGCGGAATCCGAGGACCGGAGGCCGCGGCAGATCGCCCGGCAGCGACGCCGGAACGCAGTCCGCAAGCTGTGCGCGCCAGTACTCGATCGACCGCCGGGCCGCGGGTCCATCCAGCCTGCGCCGCTGCCAGGCCGCGAAATCCGCATACTGGATGGCCAGCGGCGCCAACGGACAAGACAAACCCGCGCGAAAGGCGCGGTACAGCGTGCTGAGCTCATCGACGAAGCGCGTCACGGACCAACCGTCGAAGGCGATATGATGTACGGCGAGCAGCAGCACGTTCTCCGTCGGCCCGAGCCGCAACAGGGAGGCGCGCAGCACCGGACCACGCTGCAGGTCGAACGGCGCTGCGTTGTGCGCGTTCACCGCCGCCTCCACTGCCGCCGACTGCACGGCCCCGGTCAGCGCCGAAAGATCCGTCAACGGCAGATCGACGTCGGCGGCGGACAGCACCACCTGCTCCGGCGCCCCGTCGTGACTACGGAAAACCGTGCGAAGAACCTCGTGCCGGCCGACGATCCCACTCAACGCCCGGCGGAGCGCGGCCACATCCAGGCGGCCGAGCAGATGGAGATTCATCGGGATGGTGTAAGCGTTGCCGGTGACGCCCATCTCGTCGAGGAACCACAGGCGCTGCTGCGGGAACGACAGCGGAAGATGGCCGTCGCGCGCCGTCCGGCCGATCTTGTCCTGCTCGCCCGCACCGCTTCTTTCCGCTGCGACCAGCAGCTCGAACAACTCCTCCTGCGCCGTGTCCTGGTCGAAGCCTGTCATGACCGCTGTTCCGAACTGGTCGCGGGATTGCGGGAACTCAACGGGCGCTCGGGCGGAGCCGGCGGGCGTGGAAGCACCAGGCTCAGCATCCGATTGCCTTCGGTGAACAGCAGCCGGCGCTTGTGCAGGGTCTGCAGGATAGCGGGCACGTCGACGTCCGTTTCCGCATGTTCGTGCGCGAGCGAGGCTTCCGTGCGCGGCCGTTGCAGGCAAGCCAGAATCCTCAGCTCGCCGGACGTCATCGGCGACTCCTCGCCAGTGCCGCTGCGGCTGTCCAGCAGCACGGTTCCATCAGAGCGAGTTTCGAGATGCAGGGTGGGACGTGCCGCGGTCTTCATCCAGTTGCGGCGCCAGGTTGCGACGATCTCCTGCAGCGGCCCGATCCACTCGACCAGATCGGCGATGTAGGCCGCACCGACGTTGTTGTCGTAGAAGTAGTACGCCAGGTCACGGAGGTCTGCATCTTCGAACGGATATGCCATGCCATAGAAGTCGAAGGGACGCAGCTCCAGGCCGAATTCCTTCGCATGGGTGAAGTACGGGCTGAAGCGATCGAATCGCACCGGGGCAACACCGATCGGTGCGGGCAGATGCGCCAGCAGCGGCAGATCATCCAGATACTTGCGGAAAACCGCGGCGGACTCGCCGGGGAACCCGACCAGGAGGTTCCACGCCGGATCGATGTCATGCAATGCGCAGTTCTTGAGAAGCGCGATGTTCTGGAATGCCGTAGTGCCCTTTTTCATCCGCTTGAGCGTGTCGGTCGATAGCGCTTCGATGCCGGGCTGGATGAACTTGACCCGCGCCTTGGCCAGCACCTCGACATCCGCATCGGACAGGTCCGATTTCGCCTCATAGAACAGGCTGGTCGTCGGGGGCGTTTCCAGTCGGGGCAGAACCTCCGTCAGATACGATCGCGGCAAGATGTTGTCGACCGCCTGGAGCTGTGCACCCCGCGCGGCATAGGCAAACAGCGAGCGAATCTGCTTCACCGCCAGCTCTGGCTGCATCGCGCGGTACTGCATGGTCGCACCGTTCAGGCCACAAAAAGTGCAGTGCGCCTTTTCCCCCCACCAGCACCCCCGGGAGGTCTCGAACAGCAGGCAAGCGGGATGCTGCGCATTTCCGAGCGTTGCGTAGCTGGCGAGAAAGCCGTCGTAGTCGAGCGGGATCGCAACGTCGATCGGCAGTTCCTCGCCGATCTTCGGCCGGCTGGCGGCATCCGCGACATTCGCCCGGCTGAACACGCCGGGAATGCTGTCGCAGGCCGCGCGGTCGCCTGCAAGCAGGTGGCCGACGAAGCCTGGAAAGCTTTTGAGCGCCGGGCCGCTGAACACGTAATCCATGCTGGGGACGCGCCGCGCCAGCACCGCCCCCATGGGGTACTCGCAGTTCGCTCCGCCGATCGCGGTGATCACCTCGCCGTTCATCCGCTTTGCCAGGCTCGCCAGTGCGATGCTGGCAACATTCTGGCTGAACATCGAGGTGAAGCCCAGCACGTCCGCGCGGTCGAGCGCATGCCGCTCGACCATGTCCTGCAGGAACCCGCCGAGCTTCTGCCGCCTTTCGATCACCGCCTGACGGAACCGCCGTGCCTCCGCATCGCGCCGCGGAAAGCTGCGCTGGAAGAACTCGATCGTGTTTTCCGGTGCATCCTGAAACGCGCTCTGCCGAAAGAACCACTCGCCGATGCCGTTGTTCATCGACATGTCGGTCAGGGCCTGGTTCGCTTCCTGGCCAACGAAACGGGCAAAGTCATGGTTGAGGTAGTGCAACTCGACCGCAACCTTCGCCCCGAACTGCTCGGCAAGTCGGGATTTCAGCTGGGTAAGCGCAAGCGAGGGAAACTCGACGCGCGCGAAGGGCATGCATACGAGGGCGATGCGCATTCGCTCAGGCCCGCATCCGGTCCCGTTCCGCCGCGATCTCGGCAGAAGACATGGCGGCGACCTTCAGGTAGATGGCGGCGATCCGCTCTGGCTGCCCGGGTGGCGTGCTCTGCGCCGTAATGGCCTCGGCAAGCCGCGCCACCGTCGCTTGCTCGAACAGCACGCGCAGCGGCAAATCGAGCTTGAAGGTCTTGCGGATACGCGATGCCAGTTGCGTCACCAGGAGAGAGTGGCCGCCGAGATCGAAGAACCCATCGTGAACGCCCAGCCCTTCCGTGCTGAGCAGCTCTTCGTAGAATTGCGTCAGCACTGTCTCCAGCGCATTGCGCGGCGGCACGCGCTCGCTGCCCAGCAGGCTCCGCTCGTCGGTCGGCGGCGGCAGCGCCCGATGGTCCAGCTTGCCGTTCGGCGTGCGGGGAATATTGTCCAACAGCACAAAGGCTGCCGGAACCATGTAATCCGGTAACGCAACGACCAGCGCCTGGCGAAGCTCCGGGATCAGCGGCATTGGCGTCGCGGCATGATGCGGGCGGTTCGCGTAGCTCTGCCAGGACGAGCGGGTCGCGCGCGGGCGGCAGATGGGCAGCGGCACCGGTTCACCGCTGCGCGCGAAGCTGGCGTCCATCCGGAACGCGTCGTGTTCCGACCAGCCGATTTCGACCCGGTAGCCATGCCGCGCGGCGAGCGCCAGCAGATCCTCAGGGTCGATGCCGGGATCGGGTGTGTCGGTCACGGCGAGGTGCGCAACCGTGTCTTCCGGTGCGGCTGCACCCAGTGCTTCCAGCCGCCGGAATTCCCTGGCCAATCGGGCGTTCGGCATGCCGCTCGCCAGCACCGCCGGCGCCCGTTCCGCCAACTCCCGTTCGATGGCCGCAAGATCCGGCGCGGTCAACTGCAGCGCCGCCCCCGCTTCCGGCTGGCCAGGACCCATGACCACGGTGTAGCGATGGCGCGTGAGCTCGTTGTGCACCTGCCCCCGCTGCAAACGGAGCCGGATGCTGCCGAGTTCGGGCAGCACCGTCCCCAGGGCGGTGAACAAATTCGGCGCCACCAGCAATTCGGCCGTCTTCACCAGGCGCTGTTCGATGCGCGCGCGGAGTTCGCCCACCGTCGTATCCGGCGCCGCCTGGGCGAGTTGGATGGCGCTCTCCAGGCAGCGCGCCAGCGGCAGACAACGCAAATCGGCCAGCACGATGGAACCGCCGGGCCGCAGCGCGCGCCGGCAGTGCTGCAGCACATCGACCAGGTAGTCCACCGAGGGGAAATACTGCACCACCGAACTGAGCAGGATCACGTCCATCGACGCGTCGGCAATGCCCTGCCAGTCATGCGCGGGCTGGCGCAGCAGCCGCAGCCCGGGCAGTTCCGAGCCGGCCTGCGCGCGGACGTAATCCAGGGCGGCGGCCGAAATGTCCGTGCCCGTATAGTTCGCGCAATCCGCCGCCAGCTGCAGCAACAGCATGCCGCTGCCGCAACCTATCTCCAGCACATCGCGCGGCCCGAGGGCCCGCACCTGCGCGACGATATCCTCCGCCCAGGCCAGCATTTCCGCGGTGGAAATGTCGCTTCCGTCGTAGCTGCTTTGCCAGCCCGTGGTGTTGAAGCGCGGGTCGGTCGCCGTGGAGGGAGCGGAGTAGACACGCTCGTCGAACACGCGTTCCCAACCGTCCACCGCGGGTCCGCCGCTGGAGTCCGTCGCGGGGTTCATCGGCACCACATAGGCGACCAGCCGTTCATTGCCGCCGTCGTCGCGCACCAGGCAAACGGCGTCCCGCACCGCCGCGTGGGTTTTCAGGCAGGCTTCGATCTCGCCCATCTCGATGCGGAAGCCCCGCAGCTTCACCTGATGGTCGCGACGGCCGATGAACTCCAGCGTACCGCTCGACTGATAGCGCGCGAAGTCGCCGGTGCGGTACAGCCGGGCCCCCGGCGGCCCGAACGGGTCGGGCACGAACGCCGCCGCGGTCAGTGCCGGCGCATCGAGGTAGCCGACGGCGACAGCCGGGCCGCCGATGCAGATCTCGCCCGCCACGCCGACCGGCACGCGCTGCATGGAGGCATCCAGCAGGTGCACGATCCGGTCGCCCACCGGCCGGCCGATGGGAACGCTGCGCACGCCCTCCGGCAACGGGCAGGGCAATTCGTGGCAGGTGGCGAAGACGGTGCACTCGGAAGGGCCGTAGCCATTGACGATGCGCATTCCGGGCAACGCCTGCTGGGCCCGCCGCACATGCGGCAGCGACAGCGCCTCACCACCGATCAGACAATGCCGCACCGAGGCCAGCGCATCCGGCGCCTCGTCGATCAGCGCATTGAACAGGCTCGCCCCCAGCCAGACCGAGGTGACCTGATAATCCACCAACGCGTCGCCGAGAGCGCCCAGGTCGGGACGCAGCTCCTCCACCAGCGCCACCGCCCCTCCGCTCAGCAGCGCCGGCCAGAGCTCAAGCGTCAGCGCGTCCCACAGGATGGAGGAATGCTGCAGCCAGATCTCGCCGGGGCCGGCCGCGACCAGCCCGTTGCCGCGAAAGAATCCGGGGATGGCGCGGTGCGGAATCAACGAGCCCTTCGGCCGCCCGGTCGACCCCGAGGTGTAGGTGACATAGGCGATATCCTCGGCGGATGCCGCAATTTCCGGCGCGGTTGCCGGCGCCGCCGCCAGCTCCACTTCCGCCTGCTCCAGCAACAGCCGGGCGACGCCCGACGGCAGATGCACTTGCATCGTCGCGTTGCTGACGACGAGCGCCACGCCGGCCGCGGCGCACAGGTACTCCAGGCGTTGCGGCGGCAATTCGGGATCGAGGCAAAGGTATGCCCCACCCGCGCTCATGATGGCGAGGAGAGTGGCGACGAAATCGGCACGCCGGGGCAGCGCCACCGCCACCACGGCACCGCGCCGGACTCCACGGGCCATCAGCCCATGTGCGATCCGGCCGGCGCGCGCCTCCAGCGCTGCGTAGCAAAGCCGGTGATCTCCCTCGATCAGCGCCGTCGCGTTCGGCGACACCTCGACCTGCTGGCGGAACAGCCGGGGAATGGTGTTCTCGGGGAGGTAGTGCTGCATCATCCTCGTTCCTGAATCCGCCTGTCGCCGCCGGCATAATTCGCGCCTGTCATGCGTGGCTCCATGCTTCCAGCGCCTGCAGCGCATCCGCGCTGTCCAGCGGCATCGTCGAGATGGGTTGTTCGGGTGTCGCGATCAGGTTCGTCATGAGCCTGCGGTACTGGCCGAGCATCCGCTCGATGCTCGCCTGCTCGAACAGGGCGCGGTCGTAGAAAACATACCCCGCGATGCCGTCCGGCGTGAGCGTCAGGTGCAGCTCCAGGTCGAAGCGAACCGGCATGTCGCCTGCAATCGGCAGGATCTCGCACTGCAGGCCGGCGAGGTCGAAATGCGGGCTCAGCGCCTCGCTCTGCTGCAGCACGAACACGGTCTGGAACAACGGGTGGCGGCTGAATTCGCGTTGTGGCCGCAACGCCTCGACCAGCCGTTCGAAGGGAAGCTCGTGGAACGCATAGGCGTCGAGGCTGGTCTGCCGTACCCGCCTGACCAGCTCGTGAAAATCCGGATCGCCGCTGCAATCGGCGGCAAGCACCAGGGAGTTCACGAAGAAACCGACCAGCTCGTGCAGTTCCTCGCGATTGCGGTTGGCGATCGGCGCGCCGAGCACGATGCAATCCTGCCCGGTGAGGCGGTGCAGCAGCGCGATGAACGCCGCAAGCAGCACCATGTAGGGGGTGGCGTGCGCGGTCCTGGCGAAATCCAGCAGCCCGGCCTGCAACGCCCCCGGCCAGGCGATCCGGCAAGTGCCGCCGTCATGGCGCTGCACGTCCGGCCGGGCGAAATCGGTCGGCAGGTCGAGTTCCGCAATGTCGGCCAGCCGGCCGCACCACCAGTCGAGCAGCCGCTGCAGGCGGGGGCCGGTCAGCCATTCCGTCTGCCAGGACGCGTAGTCGGCGTACTGCATGGGCAGCCGCGGCAAGGCCGGCGTGGTGCCGGCAACACAGGCGCCATACCAGGCGGAAAGATCGCGCGCCACGATCGGCAACGACCAGCCATCGAAGGCGATGTGGTGAAACACCAGCGTCAGCACATGATGCCGAGGCCCGAGCCGGAGCAGCAAGGCGCGCAGCGGCACCTCCACCCGCAGGTCGAACGGCGTCGTGCTGAATTCCGCGATCAGCCCGGCGACATCGCCAGGCAAATCGACCACCCGCAACGGCACTTCGGCAGCCGCCAGGATACGTTGCCGGGGTTGGCCGTCATGCTCCTCGAACAGCGTCCGCAACGTCGCGTGGCGCTCGGCCAGGCCATTGAGCGCGCGGCGTAGCGCCGTCTCGTTCAACGGTCCACGCATCTGCACGGAGAACGGCGAGTGGTAAGCGGCCCCGGTCAGCCCCATGCGGTGCAGGAACCACAGGCGGCCTTGCGCAAACGAGAGCGGCGCATGCCGGCGGTTCGGCATGGCCTCGATCGGCAGCAGTTCTTCGCCTCGCAGTGCCGTATGCACGGCCCGGGTGATCCCGGCCACCGTCGGCGCGGCAAACAGCGGCGCCAGCGGCAGCTCGATGCGGAACCGCTCGCGCAGCCGCGCCGCCAGGCGGATCATCGACAACGAGTGGCCGCCGAGGCCAAAGATATCGTCCTCCGCCCCCACGTATCGGCGCGCAAGGCTTTCGGCGACCAGCAACGAAATCTCCGCTTGCAGCAGGTCGTCTCCGCGGTCGGCCGCTGCGGACGGCGCCACTGCTTCGGGTTCCGCCAACGCGCCACGGTCCAGCTTGCCGTTGCTGGTCAACGGCAAGCTGGGCAGCACCGTGATCGAAGCGGGAATCATCCATTCCGGCAGGCTGGCGCGCAGGGCTTCGCGCAATTCAGCGGCAGCCGGCTGAGCCGGCCCGGCGACATAGGCCCGCAGCACCGGTCGTCCCTCGCCGTCGAGGTCGGTCATCACCGCCGCGCCCGTCACCCCGGCAAGCCGCTGCAGCGCCGCTTCGATCTCGCCCGGCTCGATGCGGAAGCCACGGATCTTCACTTGCCGGTCCAGCCGCCCCAGGAAGCAGATCGTGCCATCGTCGGCCAGCCGGACGCGATCGCCGGTGCGGTACAAGCGGGCGCCCGGGCGGCCGGTAATCCCGTCAGGGATGAAGCGGCTGGCGGTCTGCGCGGGGTTCCCGACATAGCCGCACGCCAGTCCCTCGCCGCCGATATGCAGTTCGCCCGTACTCCCCGGCGCCACCAGCTCGCCGAGCGGGTCCAGCACATGGGCGGTGGTGTTGTCGAGCGGTCGTCCGATCGGCACCTCGGTCGCATCCGCCGCGACCGCAGTGATTTCGAACCAGGTGGCGAACGTCGTGCTCTCGGTGGGGCCGTAGACATGCAGCAGCCGCCGTGGCGGGTTCCGCATCGCCCGACGCACCCGCTCCGGGTCGCATGCCTCGCCGCCGAACAGCAGGGCCAGCAACTGCGGCAGCGCGTCGGGCGCCGTGTCCACCAATTGATTGAACAGCGCGGTCGTCACGAACAGCGTGTCGATCCGGTTGGCGCGGATGGCCGCAGCCAGCAGCGCCGGATCCAGCACCGTCGCCCGCGGCAGCACGACCACGGCAGCCCCGGCGAGCAGCGTGCTCCATATCTCGAAGGTCACGGCATCGAAGGCAGGGCTGGCCGCATGGCCGACGCGGCGGCCGGGGCCGAGCCGAAGATACGCTTGATGCAGCGCCAGCCGGACCACGGCACGGTGCGGGATGGCAATGCCTTTGGGCAGCCCCGTCGAACCGGACGTGTAGTTGATGTAGGCGAGCGCGTCGGCCGGCAGCGTCCAATCGGGGGCGGGGTCGTCGCCGGCCGCGAGCCGCACGCAGCTTACGCAGGCCAGGGCCGCCATCGCCTCGTCCGCGATCAGCAAAACCGGCGCCGCCTCCGCCAGCATCGCGGCAAGCCTCCCGGAGGGTTGCTGGCGTTCGAGCGGCAGATAGGTGGCGCCGCAGCGCAGAATGGCCA
>CAIMEK010000791.1 GCA_903839965.1 uncultured Acetobacteraceae bacterium
CGGACGAAGAATGCACGGTCCCCGACGATAACGCTTGCCAATGTCGATCAAAGAGAGCAAAAACACAATCGACAATTCGCTCATAACGATCATATACGCGTTGGAGAGGCCGCCCGTGAACCTGGCCAGTCACCTGCTGACGCACGATCCAATCCGGCTCCACGCTGGGGCCGCCGACTGGAAGGCGGCCGCAGCCTGGCGTTCCGCCGGCCTGTCGGAGGTCGTGTGTCATCGCGGCCGCGATGCCCATGCCGCGGGACAATCCTGCTCCGAGGAGGATCTCGGCAAGTTTCGCCGGCTCGCCAGCATGGGCTTCGCGCGGTCGATCACGGGCGGGCTCACCAGCGAAGGCCTGCCGCTGTTCGCCGGCCGCGCCATCCGCGACGCCGCCGACCCCGCCGCCGCCACCGTGCGCGCCTGCAAGGCGCGCATTGCCGAGTTGTGGAGCTGAGCAGGCATGGATACGCGCGTGCTGCCGCCAATCGGCATCTACGAAAAGGCACTGCCGCCGCACTTCGGTTGGCCGGAACGGCTTGGTGCAGCCCGGTCCGTCGGCTTCGACTTTGTAGAGATGTCGATCGACGAAACCGATGACCGCCTGGCGCGGCTGGACTGGTCGCGCCAGCAACGGCGGGACCTGCGCTGCGCCGCCGAGGACACCGGCATGAGGGTGCCCTCGATCTGCCTTTCCGCGCATCGGCGTTTTCCGTTCGGTAGCGCCGATCCCGCGCTGCGCGGGCGCGCCGCCCTGGTTATGCGTAAGGCCATCGATCTGGCGCGCGACATCGGCGCGCGAACGATTCAGCTCGCCGGCTACGACGTCTATTACGAGCCGTCCACCCGGGACAGCCTGCAGCGGTTCGAGGACGGGCTCGCCTGGGCGACCGGGCTGGCCGCCGAGGCCCAGGTGATGCTCGCCGTCGAGATTATGGATACCCCGCTGATGGGATCGATTTCGCGTTGGCTGCGCCTGGCCGAACGCATTCCGAGTCCCTGGTTCGCCGTCTATCCGGATCTGGGCAACCTGTCAGCCTGGGGCAACGACGTGCCAGACGAACTCGCCCGGGGCATAGCTCATATCGTGGCGATCCACGTCAAGGACACGCTCGCTGTGCGCCCCGATTTCCCGGGCAAATTCAAAGGCGTACCATTCGGAGAGGGCTGCGTCGATTTCGTGGCCGCCTTCGCCACGCTGAAACGGCTCGGCTATCACGGCTGCTATCTCATCGAAATGTGGAGCGGCGATGCCGCTGATCCGATCGGGGAAGTGAGCCGGGCGCGAAGCTGGGTGATCGAACGAATGATCGAAGGCGGACTGGCATGAATCCGGAAGACCTGAAGCGCGATGTGCTGGCGGCCAACCTGGAACTTTGCCGCCGCGGCCTGGCATTGTTCACGTGGGGCAATGCGTCCGGCATCGACCGCGCCCGCGGAGTCGTGGCGATCAAGCCGTCGGGCGTACCCTATGACGCGATGGCGGCCGACGACGTGGTGCTCGTCGATCTCGACGGCAAGGTCGCAGGCGGCCGTTATCGACCGTCTTCGGATCTGGAGACCCATCTCTGTCTGTACCTTGCCTTTCCGGACGTCGGCGGGGTCGTCCACACACATTCAACCTACGCCACCGCCTGGGCCCAGGCGGGCATCGACCTCGCCTGCGAAGGCACCACGCACGCCGATTACTTCCACGGTGCCGTGCCCTGCACGCGCCGGCTGACCGATGGCGAAATCGCCGGTGCGTACGAGCAGGAAACCGGGATGGTGATCGTCGAGACCATTCGGCAACGCGGCTTTGCCGCACTGGCGATGCCGGCGGCACTGGTGCACGGGCACGGCCCGTTCGCCTGGGGAACCGGCCCAGCGGATGCAGTGCACAACGCCGTGGTGCTCGAAGAGGTGGCGCGAATCGCGATCCTCTCCCGCGGGGTCGCATCGCCGCAGCCCATCGCGCAAACTCTGCTCAACCGCCATTTCCTGCGCAAACACGGGCCCGGCGCCTATTATGGCCAGGACCGGACGAACCATCCCTGAACGAAGACGAGGAACGCCGCCCTTGGTCTCGGCCTCGACGAACTCTCGATGGCGCCGCCCGCTCTTCCGCGCATCAAGCGGATCGTTCGGTCGACCGACATGGCCGAGGCGAAGGCGGCTGCCCGCGCAGTGTTCAACGCCGCGGGCACGGCGCTGGCGGCAGCAACCGCTGCGATGCGGGCCGTGCTGGCCCGACCGTAACCCTCATTGACGCTCGATCGGACAGAGGAGCGTCTCGATGCCGTTGGCGCGGTAAGCGGCGATTTCGGCGGGGTCGGCGCCGTCGTCGGTAACCAGCACGCGCACCTCCGGAAGCTTCAGGCTGACGAAGTGTGCAGTCTTGCCGATCTTCGAGGAGTCCGTCACGACGACGACGTTGCCATTACATTGACCGGCCATCAGATGGTTGACTGCGGCCGCGGCATGGATTGTCGAGGTCAGGCCAGTGTGTTGGCTGATGGCATTGGTGCCAAGAAAGCAAACCGACCCATGGATCTGGTTAAGTGCCAGATTGGTCATGTCGCCGTTTATTGCTCGTGTATTTTTATTGTACTCACCGCCGAGCAGGAACAGGCTCGCGGCTGTTTTCCCGTCGACGGCCCCGATGAGAAGCGTGTTGTTGGTAATGACCTGAATCTCCATTCCCGCGATTTCGCGGAACAACGCCAGGGTCGTGGTGCCTCCGCTGATCATCACGGTATCGCCCGGTCGCACGAAACGAACCGCGGCAGCTGCAATCAGCCGTTTCTCCAGTTCATGCGTCACTGCGCTCCCACTCGGGCCGATGGCTTGGCGGCGGGCAATCAGGCGACCACCGCCATGGAAGCGCTCGATCAGCCCCTGTTCGGCCAACTCATCGAGATCGCGCCGAATGGTGATCTCGGAGACCCGGAACGACGCCGCGAGTTCGGCGACGCGGGCGAACTCCTTGAGTTCCAACTGCTCCAACAGCCGGCGACGCCGCGCCGACGTCATGCGCCCGGACATGCCCATTCCCGCCTCCTCGCAAGGTTGCGCTCACATCCGTCGCTGGTGACGGCGGCACAACCGTGACCACCAAGTGCCAGCTAAGTGCGAACCTTTCACCGGGGCCTACATAGCACGACCGCATCAATCACACAATACGATCAATTTGATCATTTAGAACATAAAAAATTGCCGGTAACGACCATTTTGTGGTTGTTTTTGGTCTCTTTCGGTCATACTCTCCCCTACAAAGAGCGAATTCGTTGCCGATCGCCCGGAACGCCCAGGAGCGGTGGATGCTGCGAGATAACGGATTGCCCACTAGGCCGGTACCAGGCCACGGATGCCGACCCAGCCGATATCTACGCCAAGCCAGCCCGAGCCGCGTCAGCGGGGCCCCACCCGGAACGCCGTTCGCAAGCCAGGGCGCCGCGCTCGCGAGCCGGCGTCAACAGATCGGTTCCGGAGTCCGATCCGCTTCGCGGATCCAAGCCGAACAGGAGGAAACATGATGTCCGCTCATCCATTCCCGCGGGACCGCGCTGGCGGGTCGGTCGGCAACGAGGTCCGGTCATGACCCGGCCTCGGCTCCAGATCGCGCTCGACATGACCGACCTGCCGGGCGCGCTCGCTCCGCTGCAGCGCGCGGCGCCCCAGATCGACATCATCGAGTGCGGCACCGTCCTCGTCCTCGCCGAGGGTCTGCGCGCCGTGCGCGAAATCCGTGCGCTGTTTCCGGACAAGGAGATCCTGGCCGACGTGCGAATCGCCGAAGCCGGGAAGCTGCTTTCGCAGATGGCCTTCGAGGCCGGGGCATCGCTCGTCTCGGTGGTGGCCGGCGCCTCGATGAACACCGTGAAACAGGTCTGCGCCGTAGCCGCCGCCCACCACGGCGAGGTCCAGATCGAGCTGTCCGACGAATGGTATGATGCGGCCAAGGCGCGCCAGTGGCGGGAGGCGGGCGCACAGCATGTCATCGTTAAGCGCTCGCGTGACCGCGAGGCGGCGGGCGACCTCTCGTGGGGCCCCGACGACGTGGCCCGCGTCGACGAACTGGCCGCCATGGGATTCACCGTCACCATCACGGGCGGAGTCACGCCGGCCGATCTGGCGACGTTCGCGAACCATCCGGTCGGCATCGTCATCGCCGGGCGTTCCATCGTCGCCGCGAAGGACCCGCTGGCGGCTGCCGCCGAGCTGCAGCAGGCCATCGCCCGGGTGTGGCCGTCATGACGGCGTTCCCGTGACCGCCCGGCTCGCCCGACGGCGGGCGACGACGCGCCCGATGATGCACCATCGCCTCGGTCACACGGAGGCAGTAGCCAATGACCACCTATGATCTGACGACGTTTGGAGAAGCGCAGATTCGCCTCACGGTCCCCGGGGGCGACCGCTTGTCCACCTGCCGGGAGTTGCGGCTGACCCCTGCCGGCTCCGAGGCCAACGTGGCCGGCCTGTTGGCCCAGCTTGGGCGGCGAACGGCGTTCGCCTCGGTCGTCCCGCATGGCGATCTGGCCCAGCGGTTCATCGAGGAGTACCGCGGTGTCGGTGTCGATCTGTCGCACTGCGTCCGTTGCGAGGGCCGGATGGCGCTCTATTTCATGGAGCCCGGCGATCCGCCCCTGCCGGCGAAGGTCACCTACGACCGCCTCTACACCAAGTTCCGCGAGATCACGCCCGAGACGTTCGACTGGGATGCGCTGCTCGATACGCAGGTCCTGTTTGTAACCGGCATCACGGCGGCGCTCACCGAGAGCACGGGGCGCACGGTCGCCCATGCGGTCCGCGCGGCAGCCAGTCGCGGCGTCAAGGTCGCGCTCGACGTCAACTACAGGGCGCTGCTCTGGACGGCGGAGAAGGCCCGCTCCGTCCTTGAGCCGCTGCTCGAATGTGTCTCCGTCCTGTTCTGCTCGCGCCTGGACGGCATCAAGGTCTTCGCCCTGCAAGGGGACGGTCCGGCCGTTAACGCCGCCCTGCGCGAGAGGTACCGCCTCGACCACGTGGTTTCCACCGACGCCACCGCGGGCTGCTACTACTCCGGCATCGAGGGCCAGCGGATCTACACGATCGAGCCGGTCCGCGTCACCGATCGCCCGGGCGCGGGCGACGCGCTGGTCGGCGGCACCCTCCATGGATACCTCGGCAACAATGTCATGGAGGGCATCAACTACGGTCTGCGCACCTCGAAGTTCGCCCTCACCCACCACGGTGACCTGACTCACGTCACGCCAGGCGAACTCCACATCCCCACCAGCACCGACATCCTCCGTTGATCATCCCGGGTCCTTACACGAGGCCACTCACATGATAACCGCACCTGCCGAAGCCGCCGGCATGACTGCTCTCGAGCAGATCGATTCCCGGCCCCTCACCAAGAACCAGAAAAACCTCATCTCGCTCGTCGTCGTGGGCAACGTGTCGGAGTTCTTCGACATGTTCCTCATCGGCTTCGCCGTGAGCAGCCTGCTCAAGGATCCCGCCTGGCATCTGAAAGGCTTCGAGGCCGGCTGGATCATTGCCATGTCTGGGCTCGGCACGGTGATCGGCGCCATCGCCTGGGGCCGCCTCGCCGACCGCATCGGCCGCAAGGCAGCCTTCTCCTGGTGTGTCCTCCTCTTCACCGTCTTCACCCTCGCCTCGGTGTTCACGCCGAACGACGGCTGGATCATGCTCGCCATTTGCCGCATCTTCGTGGGCATCGGCGTCGGCGGCCTGAATATCACCTCGATCCCGTACATGCAGGAGTTCGTCCCCGCCAAGCAGCGTGGCTTGCTTTCCGGCCTGGCCTCGGTATTCATCCCCTTCGGCCTGTTCCTCGGGTCGGTCGCGCAGATGATTGTCGGCTCGAACTGGCGCCTGCTCATCGCCCTGGGCGTCATTCCAATCTTCCTGCTGTTCTGGCTGCGCATGGTGCCCGAGTCGCCCCGGTTCCTGCAGTCGCGGGGCCGCACCGCCGAGGCCCGCAACGCGCTCGCCTGGGCCCTGGAATTCCCGGTCGAGCGGCTCGGCGCCCTGCCCGAGATCACCTCCATCCAGTCCGCGTCCTACTCGGTCATCTTCAGCAAATACCTCAGGCCACTGGTCATCATCACCCTCGGCTCGTTCTGCTTCATCCTCGGCTCGGCCGTCATCCAGGGCTGGGGCCAGTCCATCCTCGGCTCGGGATACAAGTTCAGCCCCGGAATGGTCGGCGCCCTCTTCATGGTGGTGTCGCTGGGCGACCTGCTCGGTCGGCTCTCTTCGGCGTGGCTTGCTGACCGGATCGGGCGCCGCTGGACGATGTTCGGGTTCGGCCTCGTCGGCGCTCTCGGACTGTTGCTCGCGGCAGCGTCGGCGATGATCGTGGGAGCCGCCCACTGGGACGTTTCCACCGCCGGCTGGATCTTCTTCGTCGGTATTCTCATCGCCATGACGTTCGGCGACGGCGCGTTCGGCATCCTCAATGCCTTCGGGGCCGAGCAGTTCCCGAACGAGGCCCGCTCGACGGGTCTCGGCCTCGGCTACGGCATCGGCGCCACCGCGAAGGTCTTCGGCCCCGCCCTGCTCGGCTCTGTCTTCGGGACAACCGTGACGCTCGATTCCATCCCGCCCGCCTTCGCCCTGTTCGCGGTACTGCTCGTCTTCGGCGGCATTGCGTACCTGTTCGCCAAGGAAACCAAAGGCATGTCGCTCGACTCCATCTGAGACGCGCCCACCACGCAACAGCAGAAGAAAGACCCGACCATGAGCATGATCGACGACATCACACGCGAAAAGTGGATTCTGGGAGCTTTCCCCGAGTGGGGCACCTGGCTCAACGAGGAAATCGACGCGACCCAGGTCGCGCCTGGAACGTTCAGCATGTGGTGGATCGGTTGCACGGGCATCTGGCTCAAGACCCAGAACGGCACCAGCATCGCCACCGACCTGTGGTTCGGCAACGGGAAGCGAACCCAGAAGACCAAGGAGATGGCGCCGTTCCACCAGATGCGGAACATGACGGGGGGGCGGGCGACGCAGCCGAACCTGCGCGCTGCTCCCATCGTGTTCGATCCGTTCGCCGTGACGCAGGTCGATGCCGTGCTGGCGACCCACATCCACCAGGACCACATCGACCCCTACTTCGCGGCCGCGGTCCTGAAGAACTGCGCGCCAGACGTCCCCTTCATTGGCCCGCAGGGGTGCGCGAACCTGTGGACGAAGTGGGGCGTTCCCGCCAGCCGGATCAAGGTGGTCCGCCCTGGCGAGGCGGTCACCATCAAGGATGTGGAGATCGTGGCGCTTGAGTCGTTCGACCGCACCGTGCTGGTCACGTCGAACGAGTCGCTCCAGGGCAAGCTGCCCAGCATGGACGACAAGGCCGTGAACTACCTGTTCAAGACACCGGGTGGCAACTTGTACCATAGCGGCGACTCGCACTACTCCATCCGCTACGCCAAGCATGGCAAGGAGCACAAAATCGACGTCGCGCTCGGCTCCTATGGCGAGAACCCGATCGGCAACCAGGACAAGATGACATCCATCGACATCCTGCGCATGGCGGAGGCCCTCGGGACGAAGGTGGTCATCCCCTTCCACCACGACGTGTGGACCAACTTCAAGGCCGACCCGCTCGAGATTCTTCTGCTGTGGAACTACAAGAAGAACGTCCTGCAGTACGGGTTCAAGCCCTTCATCTGGGAGGTCGGCGGCAAGTTCACCTATCCTGACGACGCCGACAAGATCCAGTACCACTACCGGCGAGGCTTCGAGGACGCGTTCACCGACGAACAGAACGTGCCGTTCCCATCGATCCTGTAGGGGCCGTCAACCGCTTTGCGTATACGGTTGACCCGGCACGTCGAGCGGTGGCGACCCGCCCGGAGCTTGCCCTTACAGATCCCGCCTTCAGGCCGAGCGCGGTAGCGGCCGAGTTCTCCCCCCCGCCGCTACTGCGCCGAAACCCGGACCGGTCGCGCTCCTCAGCCCTTGCCCACCGCCTCGTTGCGCCGTTCCGCCATGCCGTCCTCCATGGAGCGCGGGTAGCGCGGCGGCAACTTCGACACCCGCTCGAGGCGCTCCAGCGCCGCCGGCGGCAGGCTGAAGGTGGTGGCCTGCAGGCTGTCCTCGAGCTGGGCGGTGGTGCGGGCGCCGATGATGGCGGCGCTCACCCAGGGCCGCTCCAGCACCCAGCGCACCGCCACCTGCGCCGGCGGACGGCCAAGCTCGGCGGCCACCGCGAGCAGTTCGGCCAGGATGGCGTCGCGACCGGGGTGGAAGAAGCGCGACGGGATGGCCCAGCCGCCGGCGACGCGGCTGCCCTCCGGCGCCGCCTCGACCGACTTGTACTTGCCGGTGAGGAAGCCGCCGGCCAGCGGCGACCACACCGCCACCCCGAGCCCCTTCAGCTCGCACACCGGCACGATTTCCTGCTCGATGTCGCGCACCACCAGGCTGTACTGCGGCTGGTAGGCGGCAAAGCGCGACCAGCCCCGGCTGTCGGCGGTCCACAGCGCCTCCATCAGGCGCCAGGCCTCGAAATTGCTGCACGCGGCGTAGCGCACCTTGCCCTGGCGTATCAGGTCCTCCAACGCGCGCAACTGCTCGTCGAGCGGCGTCTGCACGTCGACATGGTGGATGTAGTAGATGTCGAGCCAGTCGGTCTGCAGGCGGCGCAGGCTGTCCTCGGCGGCCAGCATGATATGGGCGCGCGAGGTGCCGGAATCGTTCGGGCCGGGACCCATCGGGTTGAACACCTTGCTGGCCAGCACGACCTGCCGGCGGCGCCCCTTCAACGCCACCCCCAGCATGGTCTCGGCCACCCCGGCGTTGTAGCCGTCGGCGGTGTCGAGAAAATTGACGCCCGCCGCCAGCGCGGCATCGATCAGCCGGGTGGTCTCGGCCTGGTCGGCGCCGCGGCCGAACGTCATGCTGCCCAGGCAAATCTCCGACACTTTCAGCCCGCTTTGGCCGAGACGACGGTACTGCATCGCGATGTTCTCCCACTCGTGCGCGGCGGCAAGGCTAGTCCGTGGCGGCGTCGGGCACCAGCACCGCCGCCCCGGTCAGCGCGCCGCTGCGCAGCCGGTCCAGCGCTTCGTTGGCCTGCGCCAACGCAAACACGGTCGTCTCGGTGACCACCGGCACGCGCGCGGCGATGGCAAGGAATTCGTCGCCGTCGCGGCGGGTGAGGTTCGCCACCGAGCGGACCTGCCGCTCCATCCACAGCAAGGAATAGGGAAAGGCGGGAATATCGCTCATGTGAATGCCGCCGCACACCACCACCCCGCCCGGCGCGACGGCGGCCAGCGCGGTGGGCACCAGCGCGCCCACCGGGGCGAAGATCAGCGCCGCGTCGAGCGGCTCCGGCGGCGCCGTGTCGGAGCCGCCGGCCCACACGGCGCCGAGGCGACGCGCAAAATCCTGCGCCTCGGCGTCGCCGGGGCGGGTGAAGGCGAACACCTCTCTGCCTTCCCAGCGCGCCACCTGGGCGGCGATATGGGCGGCGGCGCCGAAGCCGTAGATGCCAAGCCGGCGGGCGTCGCCGGCCATGCGCAGGCTGCGGTGGCCGATCAGGCCGGCGCACATCAGGGGCGCGGCATGCACGTCGGAGAAGCCGGGCGGGATGGCGAAGCAATAGCGGGCGTCGGCGAGGGTGTATTCGGCGAACCCGCCGTCGATCTGCCAGCCCGTGAACCTGGCGTTCGGGCACAGGTTCTCCCGCCCGCTGGCGCACCAGGCGCAGTTGCCGCACGTCCAGCCCAGCCAGGGGATGCCGACGCGCTCGCCGAGCGCGGGCCGCTCCACGCCGGGGCCGAGGGCGGCGACGCGGCCGATGATTTCGTGGCCGGGCACGATCGGCGGGGCGGTGCCCGGCAGTTCGCCGTCGACCAGATGCAGGTCGGTGCGGCAGACCGCGCAGGCGGCGACGCGCACCAGCACCTGGCCGGGGCCGGGCACGGGGATGGGCCGGTCCTCCGGGGACACGGCCTCGCAAAGGCGGCGCAGGACCATCGAGCGCATGGGCATCGACCTGTTGCGGTGGACGGGCGCCCCCATGGCGCCGGCCTGTCGGGGAATTTTACACGTTCCGCGACTCGGCCGGGAGGGCCCGCGCGGACGGTTGTCGGCGCCAACGGCCGTCTCAGTTTCCTGCATTCGTCTCCGGAATGCGTCGACTCGGCTGGCGGATGGGCGCGCTTGCCAACCGGCCCGCGGCGAATGTCGGGATTCTTTACACCCTTCGGCCGCGGCAACGGGAGGGCGCCGAGGAATCCTTGTGAATCAAGGGCCAGGAGCGGTGGCACGCAGGTTGCTTGGGATCGGCCGGCTCCCCGTCTTTACGACGGATTGCCTTGAGGGACTGGCTGACCATGACCTTGCGTACCTGCCTCGGAGCTGCGGTGTTCGCCTTCGGCCTCACGGCCGCCGGCAACGCCGGCGCGCTCACCATCAGCTATTCGTCGTACTATCCCGGCACGCCGACCCAGACGAGCCAGATCGCGACCGACTGGAATACCGGCACTCAAAGCATTACCCTTCCAAAATTCAATACAAGTCTTGGAACACTGACGTCGATCAGCATAACGCTCTTCGCGGACGCCAATTCATCGGGAAACGTGAAGAACAACAACACCGGTAGTGTCGTCGTCAACCAATGGATCGCCAATCTGGAGGTCGATCTCCTGAATCCTGGCTTCTCCGGACCGTACACGCCTGTCGGAATTTTCGGCCAGACACTGGCGACCGCGTATCCGCAATTGGTGAGCGTCACGCCCCAGGTGCTTACCGCGGGAACTTCGGTCGGCTACAGCGTCACCAACCAGAGCGCTTCGGCCGCCTACAGCGTCCCCTCCGCCAGCTTCGCCACCTACGAAGGCGCCGGCAATGTGCTGTTTCATTTGTTCACCGACACCCAGACAACCACCAGCACGACCGGCGGCAACCTGGACCTGACCCAGACCACCACCGCCTACGCCGAAGGAACCATCACCTACACCTACAGCGCGGCGGCCGTGCCGGAACCGGTGTCGGTGGCGCTGCTGGCAACCGGCCTGCTTGGCCTCGGGCTGGTCCGCCGCAGGCGCGGCTGAGAAGACTGTCGAGAAACCTTACAGCGGCGCGCGGCGCCGCTTGGCGGCATGTACGGCGATCAGCCACCCCGCAGGCCGGCCAGGCAGCTTCTTGCCGCGGCGTGTGCCGCCGCGCCCAACACCCTGAGCTCTGCCCGCACCGTCGCCAGCCCGGCCGCGCCGAGGTCGGTCCGGCCCATGGCATCCCGGCACGCCCGCTCCAGCGCCACCGCCCCCACCGCCCCGGCGGCGCCCGCCAGCGAATGGCACGTGCGCCGGGCCGCGTCGGCATCGCCGCGCGCGGCATCGCCGTCCAGCACGCCCAGCAGCCGCCCGACATCCTCCACGAACACCTCGACCACCAGGCGCAGATCCGCCGCATCGAGGTCCTGCGCCAACTGCGCCGCGAAGTCGCCGTCGCTCATGGGCCGTTCCGCCAGGGGTGACGCCCCGGCACTACCCCGCCCGCCCCGCGCACCGCAAGGGCGCTACCGCGCCGGCGCCAGCGCCCGCACCAAAGCAACGATCGGCTGCAGGGTGCTGTCCCACAGCAGGTCCTGCGGCGCCACCAGCGGCGCGGCCGGCGTGGCTGTCGCCAGCAGCGCCCGCATGCCGGCCGCGAAGGCGGCCGGATCGTCGGCGATGGCGACCCCGGGCAGCCCGGCATAGCGTTCGAACCCGCGAAAGGCGCAGCTGGTCCCCAGCACGGGCAGCCCCGACACCAGCGCCTCCGGGGTCTTCAGGTTGGACCCGCCGCCATAGGTGATCGGCAGCAGCACGCCCCGCGCATTGCCCAGCAGGCTGCTCAGCGCCAGCTCGCCGACCGCGCCGAGCAGCACGATCCGGTCGCGCGCCAGGTAGGACAGTTCGTGCCCCTCCAGCCGCGCGCGGATCAGCTCGCCCACGCGGCCCGCCACCACGATCAGTTGTCCGGCGCGCAGCACCGACAGCCCGGGCAGCACCAGGTCGCAGAAACCCGTCGCATTGGGCGCGTGCGCGCTGCCCACGAACAGCAGGTAGCTGTGCCACGGCTCCAGCGGCTCGGGCAGGATGCCGTGCAGATGCCCGACGCGGCGCAGCACCGTGCCGTTGGCGGCGACCGCGACCGGCCGGCCCGTCCAGCCCGCGATGGTGGCGGCATCGTCCGTCGTGGTGGCGCTGGCCGCGGCGGCGTTGCGGGCCAGGTCCTGTTCGAGCGCGGCCACTTCCTCGACGATGCCGGCCGCCTCCGCCACGCCGGATTCCGCCAGGATGGCCGCCTTGGAGCGGGACTCGATGTTGTGGGCGTTGTAGATCACCGGCGGCGCCGGCGAGCCGCGTTCGCCCCAGCGGCGCACCGCCGGCCACAGCCATGGCTCCTCCAGCATCACAATGTCGGCCCGCGCCGCCTCGGCACGGCGGACGAATTGCTCGAAACAGGCCGTGTCGGTCGCGGCCAGTTCGCTGGTGGTCAGGTCCCGCACCTGCCACAGCCCGGGGAAGCGCCCCTCGGCCCGCGCGGCATCGAGGTCGACCGCCGGCGGCTCGCTATCCGGCAAATTCTGCGAGCGGCTGAACACGGCCATGCGCTCGACGGTGCAGCCGGCCGCCTCCAGCATTCGCGCGGTGTGGGAGGCGCGTATCTGCCCGCCATGGCGGGGCGGCCGCGTCGGGTAGGACGTCAGGTGCAGGATCCGGGTCATGGCGCACCCGCGCCGGTGCGCAGCATGGCGAGCAGGCTGCGTTTCACCGTCCCGGCGGTGTCGTCCCAGTCCGGCAGCGCGGGGGCGTCCACGTCCGCGCGCGGCGCCCGCGCGGCGGCCAGCAGGGCGTCCCGCCAGCCGGCGCGGTCGTCGGGATCGAGGATGGTGGCGACGCCGAACCCGGCCTCCGGGGTGGCGCCGCGGTTGGAGGCGATCACCGGCCGGCGGTGCTGCAAGGCTTCGACCACCGGCAGGCCCCAGCCCTCGTAAAGGCTGGGGAACACGAAGACGTGGCAGTTTTCGTACAGCCACGCCAGCCCGGCATCGGACAGCCGGCGGAACCAGAAGATCCGCGCGCCGAATGCCGGCATGGCTTCGAGCCTGGCGATCACCTCCTCCGCGCACCACCCCGGCATGCCGACGATGACGAGGTCGAGGTCGAAGGCGGGGTCGGGCAGCAGTTCCTCCCACAGGTCGAGCAACACGCCGTAGTTCTTGCGGATCTCGAAGGTGCCCACCGTGAGCGCGAAGCGGCCCAGCCGCAGGCGTTCGCGCAGCGCCGCATCGGCAATTTCCATGGCGTCGGACCGCTCGGGCAGATTGGCGCCGAGGATGATGATGTCGGTCGGCACCGGCGGGCGGCCATTGTCCTCGATGAACGCGACGAGGTCGGCGCGCGTGCAGCGCGAAATGCACATGATCCGGTCGCAATTGTCGATCACGTGCAGGAAATAGTTGAAGTAGTAGCTCGACGCAGCGCCGAGCAGCTCAGGGTGCCCGATCGGGATGAGGTCGTACATCACCGCTACGATGGCCATGCCGGTCTCGGCGCGCAGCGACGAAAGCCGTCGCCAGTCGATCACATCCCAGCCAAGCCCGCCCAGGAACAGGATGTCGGTGCCGCGCGGATGCACCACCAGCCTCAGGTCGGGCCCCGCGGCCTCGACGGCGGCGGCGATGGCGGGCGACGGCGCTTCGGCCGGCCGGCCCCGGCCGTAGAGCAACAGCCGCACGGTCTGCCGGGC
>CAIMEK010000792.1 GCA_903839965.1 uncultured Acetobacteraceae bacterium
CCGTCATCCCCGCCCGCCTGGAAGGCCAGCGCGGCGCCGCGCATATCGGCATCACGCTCGACCGCCCGCTGCCCGACGGCACCTGGCACGCGCTCGCCCGCAATGCGCGCCGCCTGCACCCCGGCGACGTCATCGAATTCGCCGGCGGGCTGAGCGCGGTGGTGCATCGCCGCAACCCGGACGGCGGCGTCATCCTGGGCTTCGACCGCACCGGGGCGGATTTCGCCGCCGCGCTGCGCGCCACCGGCGCGCTCGCCCTGCCGCCCTACATCGCCCGCCCCACCGGCCCCGAACCGGCGGACGCCACCGACTACCAGACCGTGTTCGCCGCCCACGAGGGCGCCGTCGCCGCGCCCACCGCCGGCCTGCATTTCTCGCCCGCGCTGCTGGCGGCGCTGGCGCAAGCCGGCATCCGTCGCACCACCATCACGCTGCATGTCGGCGCCGGCACCTTCCTGCCGCTGCGCGAGGCGAATGTGCAGACCCACGTGCTGCACAGCGAGCGCGGCATCATTCCCGCCGGGGCGGCCGCGGCGATCAATCGGGCGCGTGCCGAGGGCGGGCGGCTCGTTGCGGTCGGCACCACCTGCCTGCGCCTGCTGGAAAGCGCCACCGACGCGGCGGGGGAGGTGTTGCCCTTCGACGGCGATACCGACATCTTCATCCGCCCCGGCCACCGCTTCCGCTCGGCCGACCTGCTGATGACCAATTTCCACCTGCCGCGTTCGTCGCTGTTCATGCTGGTCTGCGCGTTCGCCGGCACCGCCCGCATGCGCGCGGCCTATACGCATGCCATCGCCGCCCACTACCGCTTCTACTCCTACGGCGATGCGACCCTGCTGGAGCGCGCATGAGCTTCGCCTGGACCTGCACCGCGACCGACGGCGCCGCCCGCGCCGGCGTGCTGCACACCGCGCATGGCGAGGTCCAGACGCCGGTGTTCATGCCGGTGGGCACCGCCGGCACGGTGAAGGCGATGACCGCCGACTCGGTGCGCGCCACCGGCGCCCGGCTGGTCCTGGGCAATACCTACCACCTCATGCTCCGCCCGGGAGCCGATCGGGTTTTTGCGCTTGGCGGCCTGCACCGCCTGATGGACTGGCCCGGCCCCATCCTGACCGATTCCGGCGGCTTCCAGGTGATGTCGCTGGCCGGCCTGCGCCAGCTCGATGCCGACGGCGTCACCTTCCGCTCGCATCTCGACGGCAGCCTGCACCGCCTCACGGCGGAAACCTCGGTTTCCATCCAGGACAAGCTCGACGCCACCATCACCATGGCACTCGACGAGTGCACGCCGTTCCCCGCCACCGGGCAGCAGGCCGCCGACTCGATGGCGCTGTCGATGCGCTGGGCCGCCCGCTCGCGCGCCGCCTGGCGCCCGCGCCCGGGCTACGGCGTGTTCGGCATCGTCCAGGGCAGCACGATCGCCGCGCTGCGCCTGGAATCCGTGGCCGCGCTCACCGCCATCGGCTTCGACGGCTACGCCATCGGCGGCCTCGCGGTGGGCGAAGGCCAGGCGGCGATGTTCGGCGTGCTCGACTACACCACCCCCGCCCTGCCCGCTGATCGTCCGCGCTACCTGATGGGCGTCGGCACGCCGGACGACCTGATCGGCTCGGTCGCCCGTGGCGTCGACATGTTCGACTGCGTCATCCCCACCCGCGCCGGCCGCACCGCGCGCGCCTATACCTCGCGCGGCGTGTTCAACCTGCGCAACGCCCGCTTCGCCGACGATCCCCGCCCGCTCGATGCCGAGTGCGGCTGCCCCCTCTGCAGCCGGCATGCGCGTGCCTATCTGCATCACCTGTTCCGTTGCGAGGAGATGCTCGGGCCGATGCTGCTGACCTGGCACAATATCCAGTACTACCAGGATTTCATGCGCGGCATCCGGGGCGCCATCCTGGAGCGCAGGCTTGACGCCCACATCACCGCCGTGCGGGCGCGCTGGACCGAGGGAGACGAACCACGATGACCACCCCCTATGAGGGCCTGACCCAGCTCGGCCATCTCTCGGCGGTTCCCGCCAGCCCCGCGGCGGCGGTGCTGGAGCGCGTGGCCAATCCGCACGCGGGCGCCGATTACGTGGTGCGCTTCGCCGTGCCGGAGTTCACCACGCTGTGCCCGATCACCGGCCAGCCCGACTTCGCCCACCTGGTCATCGACTACATTCCGGCCGCCTGGATCGTCGAGAGCAAGTCGCTGAAGCTCTATCTGTCCGCCTTCCGCAGCCACGGCACATTCCACGAAACCTGCACGCTGGACGTGGCGAAGCGGCTGGTTGCCCTGCTTGAGCCGGCGTGGCTGCGCATCGGCGGCTACTGGTATCCGCGCGGCGGCATGCCGATCGACATCTTCTGGCAGACCGGCGCCCCGCCCGCCGGCGCCTGGATTCCCGAGCAGGGCGTCGCCCCGTATCGTGGCCGCGGCTAGTCCCGCCGCCGCCATCCGCGCCCAGGCGCTCGCCCTCGGCTTTGACGCCGTCGGCTTCGCCGCCGCCACGCTCGCGCCGATCGCCCGCAGCCGCCTGCGCGAATTCCTCGCCGCCGGCCAGCACGGCGCCATGGGCTGGCTCGCCCAGCGCGCCGATGCCCGCAGCCACCCGCAATCGCTCTGGCCACAGGCGCGCAGCGTCGTCTGCCTCGGCCTTTCCTACGCGCCGGCCGAACCCCCGCTTGCCACCCTCGCGCTGCCCGACCGCGGCAACATCTCGGTCTACGCCCGCCACCGCGACTACCACGACCTGCTCAAGGGCCGCCTGAAGCACCTGGCCCAGTTCATCGCGTCGCGCTTCGGCGCGGGCGTAAAAGTGTTCGTGGACACCGCGCCGGTGCTGGAGAAGCCGCTGGCGGCGCAGGCCGGGCTGGGCTGGCCGGGCAAGCACACCAACCTGGTGTCGCGCCGCCACGGCTCCTGGCTGTTCCTCGGCGAGGTCTACACCACGCTGGAAATTCCCCCCGACCCGCCGCACGCCGACCGCTGCGGGAATTGCACGCGCTGCCTTGCGGCCTGCCCCACCAACGCCTTCCCGGCGCCCTACCGACTCGATGCCACGCGCTGCATTTCCTACCTGACCATCGAGCATCCCGGCCCGATCCCGCACGAATTCCGCGCCGCGATCGGCAACCGCATCTACGGCTGCGACGACTGCCTCGCGGTGTGCCCGTGGAACCGTTTCGCCGCCGCGACGCGCGAAGCCAGGCTGCGGGCCCGACCGGACCTCGTCGCCCCCGACCTGGCCGAACTCGCCGCGCTGGACGAGGCCGCCTTCCGCGCCCGCTTCGCCGGCTCTCCCATCAAGCGCATCGGCCGCCACCGCTTTGTGCGCAACGTGCTCATCGCCCTCGGCAACGCCAGGGATCTTTCGCTGCTGCCCGCCATTGCCCATCTACTGGACGATCCCGATCCCGTGCTCGCCGAGGCAGCCGCCTGGGCGGAGCAGCGGTTGCGCGCCGGAGGACCGAATGACGACACGCACCGAGAGCGACAGCCTGGGCAGCATCGAGATCGATGACGCGCACTGGTGGGGTCCGCAGACCGAGCGCGCGCGCCGGCTGTTCCGTATCGGCGACGACCGTTTCCCGCGCCTGCTGATCCGCGCCGTGGGCCTGCAGAAGCAGGCCGCGGCCGAGGCCAATCTCGCGCTCGGCGAATTGCCCGAGGCGATCGCCCGGCCAATCGCCGCCGCCGCCGCGGAGATCGCCGCCGGCGCCCTCGACGACGAGTTTCCGCTGCCGGTGTGGCAGACCGGCTCGGGCACGCAGACCAACATGAATGCCAACGAGGTGATCGCCAACCGCGCCAACGCGGCGCTCGGCCAGCCCAAGGGCGCGCGCCGACCCGTGCACCCGAACGATCACGTCAACCGCGGCCAGTCCTCCAACGATTCGTTTCCGACCGCGATGCACATCGCCGCGGTGGAGGCGGTGCAGGCGCTTATCCCCTCGCTGCAGACCCTCGAGCGATCCTTGCAGGCGCGCGCACGCGAATGGGCGGACATCGTCAAGATCGGCCGCACCCACCTGATGGATGCGACGCCGATCCGCGTCGGGCAGGAGTTCAGCGGCTACGCAGCCGCCGCGCGCTACTCGGCCGACCGCGCGCGCGAGGCCTGCGCGGCGCTCG
>CAIMEK010000793.1 GCA_903839965.1 uncultured Acetobacteraceae bacterium
ACCGGCGCCGATGTGCTGACGCTGGCCAGTGCGCTGAGCACGGCGATGAGCGTTGATCTGGGCACCGGGGCGAACAAGCTGACGCTGGGCGCCTTCGCCAACACCGGCACGCTGAGCAATGTGCAGACCCTGCTCGGCGGCACGCTGGCCGACAGCGTGACCCTGGCCACGATCGCCTCCAACGCCTCGGTCGATCTCGGGGCGGGGTCGGACAAGCTGACGCTGGGCAACTTCGCCAACACCGGTACCGTCAGCAACATCGAAACCACCATCGGTGGCACCGGCGCCGACACCGTTACGCTCGCCACCTCCCTGGTGAACGGCAGCATCGACCTCGGCGCCGGCAACGATACGTTGCAGCTTGCCAACGTCACCAACCGGGTATCGGTCGCCAATACGGAGACCGTGCTGGGTGGCTCAGCGGATGACACGATCATACTGACCGGCTCCAACGCCAGCATGGTCGTCGGCGGCGCAGGAATGAACTTCATCACCGGAAATTCTGGTGCCGACACCTTCGTCTTTGACCAGAACAGCACTACCAATACCAGCACCATCCTCAACTTCAGCTCGGCCAACGCCGACAAGATCGGCCTCGATACCGCCGGAAATTCGACACTGACCGGCAATACCTACGATCTTGGCGGGGCCGCGCTAGTCGATGGCACGAACCTGAAAGGCGTGGCGGATGCCGCGACCCGCTTCACTCAGGCGTTGTCCACCGGCGGAAAGGGAGGGTTCGTTTACGAACAGGATACCGGCGAGCTCTATTACAGCGGCAACGGCAACTTCAGCGGCGGTGGCACATTGATCGGCATCGTCACGACCAATGGCACCACGCCGTGGATTTACGACTCGACCAAGTTCATCCAGGTGTAATCCGGCAACGGAGAAAACATGACGGCACGGGCCGCGGCACAAGCAATCAGGTCTGCGGCCCGTAGCAGAGCGGATACCGCGCTCGCCGACTGGCAGCGCGGAGAGATTTCCGCCGCGGGCGCGGTGCCGGTACTGCTGCAAACTGCCCGGTCCGCAGCGGACTATTCCAACCTCGCTGCCGCGCTTCGCGCCGATGGTCGCCTGGGCGACGCCGAAGCAGCCTGCCGGCATGCCATCCGTATCGCGCCGGGGTTTGCCGCCGCACACTACAATCTCGCTAACCTGCTGGTACAGGCGAACCGCCTTGACGAAGCCAACGATGCCTACCGCATGGCGGTTCGGCATCAGCCCGGTTATCCGGAGGCCTGGAACGGCCTTGGCATGGTCCTGTTGCGTCGCGGCCTGCTTGCCGAGGGCGCAGAGGCGTTCCGCGAAGCGACCAGGCATGCACCGAACTGGGTCGAGGCGCACACCAATCTTGGCGTTGCTCTTCTTGGTCTGGAGCAATTCGACGCCTCGGCGCGGGCGTTTCGCGCGGCGCTGGCGATTGTGCCGAACTGCGCCGCGGCGCACGGTAATCTCGGCGCATTGCTGTTGCGGGCCGGGCATCCGGTTGCCGCGGAAGCCGCCAGCCGGCGCGCCATCGCTTTGACCCCACGGGAACATCGCTGGATCGCCAACCTGGCCGTTGCATTGCAGATTCAGGGACGACACGAGGAGGCCGAGCAGTGCTGCCGCCAGGCGATGAAGCTTCGGCCGGATTATGCCTCCGGCCATAGCAACCTGCTGTTTGCCCTGAACTATCGGCACGACCTGTCCGCCGAGGCAATCTTCGCGGAGTACCA
>CAIMEK010000794.1 GCA_903839965.1 uncultured Acetobacteraceae bacterium
AAGCCGGGGGCCGCGGCGGCACAGGCGCAGCAATTCCTCCACAGCGGCGGTGTCGCCATCGACCAGAGCCTCCAATGTTCCGTCGCGGTGGTTGCGCACCCAGCCCGACACGCCGAGGCGTTCGGCTTCGCGCACCATCCAGGCGCGGTAGCCGACGCCCTGCACACGGCCGGAAATGAACAAGCGCTTCGCTCCCATCAGCGTACCAACCTGAGAAACCGCCCGGCGACGACAACTTCGTCGGCTGTGCGCCGGCGACGCTGCTCGGCCGCATCGTCGCAACCCCACCGCTCGGCCTGGAAGCGCTCGTCCACGCTGGCGAGCACGAATGCCGCCTCGCCGTCAAGGCGGAATTCCGCCATGGCGAGGCCGAGCACCAGACTGCCGAGGGCGGGCACGGCCACGGCCAGGGCGGCCAGGGCGGCCGGCGTCTGGGCCGCCACCGCCTGCGCCAATGCCGCCACCGCCGGCGGGTCCTGCGACACGTGCATCAATCCAGTAGTGACCCGCAACTTCGCCCCGTAGCGGCTGGCGGCCCAGTTGAGCCAGGGATCCCATTGTTCGGACTGCCGCCGCGCCAGCGCCTCGGGGCCATCGGCCCGGTAGCAGAGCAGGTCGGTCTCGCCGTATCGGGCGATTTCCAGCGCGACCGGCTCGGGGTCGGGGGCGATGCACTCCTGCGCGGTGCCGGCGAGCCGGGTGAGCGGCACATCGGTCCAGTCCATGTCGCCGCCCTTGCCGCCGCCGGCCGCGTTCCATTCGGCCGCGATGGCCTCGGCCAACGCCCGGCGCGGCACCGCCAGCACGGTTCCCCCGAGCAGGCGGGCCGGCCGGCTGTCGAGCAACACACGGAATTCGTCGCCGGACGACTCGACCGCGGCGCCGTCCCAGAACCGTTTCATCGCGGCGGCAGCCCACGCAGGAGGGCGGCTGGGATCGGCAGCTTCCGCGCCGCGGCCAGCGCGGGGCCGCAGACGTCGCCGCTGCGTTCGTTGGCGACCATCGCGGCCAGGGCCAAGCCGAGCGGCGAGGTGCGCGGGGCAAGGCCCGCCACGGTGGCGAGCGACCCGGCCGCGTCGGGCTCTATTTTGGGCGCCGCCAGCGTGCCGGTTACGCGCACCGGGATGACCAGCGAGGCGCCGGCGCGGAGCATGGGCCGCAGGTGGAGCAGCATGCCTTCGTCGCGCAGGTTCAGCGTGCCGGCACCGTTGACCACCACCTTGCCGGTGTCCACCGCCAGCGTGCCGACGGTGACGAGGCCGCCTTCGGCGTCGCTGCGCAGCGCCAGGCAGCGGATGCGGGTGCGTCCGGGCTTGCCCAGGCCGAGCGCTTCGGACGCCAGTTGCGGGGCCGCGGTCAACACGCTGCCCACGGTGGCGCCGAGCAGCGCGTTGTCCAGTTCGCCGTCGGTCATGGCCACGCCCAGCCGGCCGCCGAGACCGGCCGCCAGGGCCCGCGGCGTGTCGCCGGTTGCGTGCAGATCGGCGTCGATGTCGGCCGATCCGCTGATGGCATCGGACAGGTGCAAGGCGGCGAACAGCGGCTTCAGCGACAGCCCCGGCGCATGCAACGCCAGGGCGACCGGCGGCGGCGCGGCGCGCGAATCCAGGCTGAGCTTCAGCTCCATCCGCCCGCCCGGCAGCGTGCCGGAAAACGGGTCGAGCACCAGCTTGCCGTCCTGCAGCACCAACCGGGCCGAGAGGTCGCGCCAGGCGGCACCGGCGCTGCGCAATTCGCCGACGGACAGGCGCAGGTCGACATCGCCCGCATCCAGCAGGGCGAGCGGCAGCTTGCCGTCCGGAATCAGCCGCCGCGGCTGGCTCGGCAGCGGCGCCGCGGGCGGCGCGGCCGCGGGCGATGCCGGGGGCCGTGCCAGCACCGCGTCGAGGTCGATCCGGCGCGACGACAGGCTCGCCAGCAATGTGGGCCGCGATGCCAGCCCGACGGCCAGTTCGCCGGAAACATCCGCCTCCGGCGCGGTGACAGCGAGGCCGCGGATGGTGAAGCCCGGCATGCCCTCGCGGTCGGCGACGCGCGCGTCCAGCGTGACCGGGCGCAAGGCCGGCAGATCGACCCCGGCCAGCGGCGACAACGCGGACAGGTCCTGGATGCGCCCGGTCACCGCGAGGTCGATGCCGGACAGCCGCGCGGGCACGGCGATGCTGCCCTTCACCGCCAGCGTCGCGCCACTCGCCTCGACCGCCACCTCGATGGGATACGGCGGAGCTTTCGGCGGGTTGGGCAGCAGCGCGGACAGCGGGCCGAGGGCCGCGGTCACGCGCAATGGCGCTCCGCGCAGCGAGCCGACCATATCGAGGCGAACCGGCTCGCCGAGATTGGCGGCCGACAATTCGGCATGGTCGAGCTTCAGGCCGGCGACGAGGGGATCGAGGTCGGACGCGCCGGATCGCACCGCCAGGCCGCTGACCTCGGGCAGGCGCCCGGGCGAGTTGACCACCCGCACGGCGAACGCGACCTGGCGCAGCGGGGGCAGACGGGTGGCGAGAAAGCCGTCGAGCGCCGAAAGGTTCACCGCCGCCCCTTCGACCGAGAAGGCATAACCGTCGCCCGCCAGCGGACGCGTCAGCGCGCCGGCGACGGCCAACCGTGCCCCGGGCGTTTCCAAGGTACCCTTCACCGGCCACGGCGTGCTCGCCGCAGCGTCGAGCAGGCGCGACAGCGGTCCGGTTTCGCCCTCCACCGCGAGCGGCTGCCCCGCATACACGGCCTGCGCGCTGAACGTAACAGGCGCCTCCATGCCGCTTGCCCCGGCCTCCAGCACGCGCAGGTCGAGCTGGATGGGCGCGGCACCATCGCGGGTCGCCCAGGTCAGCTTGCCGCCCTCGATGCGCAGCG
>CAIMEK010000795.1 GCA_903839965.1 uncultured Acetobacteraceae bacterium
GGCGCGAGCGCGGCGCCGACCGTTCCCGGCCCAGGCTGACCGCGACCCTCGCGCGCGCCGCCGCGCACGGCCGCACCCTGCTGCTCGATACCGCCGATGACCCCGACTTCGGCGGCCCGGGAGACACGCCCGAATTGCTGCGCGTCGTGCTGGCCTCCGCCACCGTCGCCGCCGCGGTCGGCGTGCTGGTGGATCCGCTCGCCCTCGCCGCTGCCCATGCGGCCGGCGAGGGCGCCGATCTGGTGCATCCGCTCGGTGCCTGCTTCACCTCGGTCTACGGGGCGCCGGTAACGGTGCCGCTGCGCGTCGCCCGCCTGCTGGAAGGCATGGTCGTGCTGCGCACCGGACGCACCGCCATCGTGCTGGCCGAACGGCCCACCCGGGCGGACCCCGCCCTGTTCGCAGCCGCCGGCATCGACCTGCAGACGTTGCAACTGCTCGCGGTGAAAGGCGGCGAGGCTGCGCGGCTGGCCTTTGCGCCCACCTTCCCGGTGGCGCTGGCGGCGGGCTGCGCCGGCCCGACCAGCAACGACCTTGCCCGCCTGCCGTTCAATTCCATTCCGGCGGCCCGCCGCACGCCCGGCGCGGCCGAGCGCTACGCCTCAGACCAGGAGCAGCGCGCCGAACAGGCCGAGCAGCGAGATGAAAACCGTCGCCCCCACGCCAAGCAGCAACGGGCGCAGGCCCTTGGCACGCAGCGCCCGAAGCTCCGTGTTCAACCCTAGCGCCGCCACCGACGCCGCCAGCATCAGCGGCACCAGGTAGAGCGAGGCGTCCACCGCGAACCGCGGCACCACGCCGGTGCTGCCGATGACGATCAGCGCCAGGAAGCCGAAGGCGAACCACGGCACCGGCGCCTTCACCGCGTCCTTCGGCTGGCCGCGGCGCACCCACAGGCCCAGCGCCAGCACGGCCGGCGCCAGCATGATCACCCGGGCGAGCTTGGTGATGGTGCCCACCTCGGTGGCCAGCGGTCCACCCGCCGCCGCAGCGCCGACGGCTTGCACCACCTCGTGGATGCTCGATCCCGCCCACAACCCGTAGCTGCGCGCGGACAGGCCGAGCAGCGGACTCAGCGCCGGATAGATCACCAAGGCCGCCGTGCCGCACAGGGTGATGACGGCGAGCGCGTAGGTCACATCCTCCTGCTTGCCGCGCACCACCTGGTTGGCCGCGATGATGGCGCTGGCGCCGCAAATGCCGGTGCCGGTGCCGATCAACTGCGACAGCGCGGGTTCCACATCCAGTACCTTGCCGAGCCACATGGTGAACGGCACGGTCAACACCACCGCGGTCACCGCCAGCGTCAGCGCCCAGCCGCCGATCGACAACAACCCGCCAAGCGTCACCTGCAATCCAAGCAACACACTCGCCGCCCGCAGCACCGGGCGCACCGCGAAGGCGGCGCCGGGCGCCACCCCCCGCGGCATGCCGACCGTGGCGCGAATCGCGATGCCGACCAGCAACGCCACCACCACGGGATTGAGCGCATTCAGTCCGGTCGCGTTCTTGATGCGGATGGCGAGCCAGGCGATGACGAAACACACCACCAGGCCAGGCAACAAAGCAACATAACGGGACACGCCAGTCGCGGGGGCGGCGGCGCCAGCAGGGGAAACGGCCATGGAAAACCCAGCAAGAAAAGAGGCCCGGAACCTGAACCGCCCCGCTGCGAGCGTCAAGAAGGCGAGGGGCAGCGCCCCTCGCCTTCCTGGGTTGCCGGCGGCATGGTCAGGTCGCCAGTTCCACCAGCGTATGCGTGAGCACGCGGGTGCCGGCCGCCAGGTGTGCCGGGGTGGCGTATTCCGCCGGATTGTGGCTGACGCCGTTGCGGCACGGCACGAAGATCATGCCGGTCGGGCAGACCGCCGCCACGAACTGGGCGTCGTGGAAGGCGCCGGAGGGCAGGCGCAGGGCGGAGACGCCTTCGGCCGCTGCCGCCGCCTCGACGGCGCCGACCACCGCCGGGTCGAACTGCAGCGGCAGCACGTGGAAGTTTTCGTGCACCGCCACGCCGGCGTCGCGCACCGCGGCCTGCACCACGCCGGGGATGGCGTCGCCCCGGGCCAGCAGCACGGCGGGGTCCGGGTGGCGGAAATCGACGGTGAAGCTGGCCTTGCTCGGCACCGAGTTGGAGGTGTTGGGCTCCACCAGGATGCGTCCGACGGTGAAGCGCAGCACGTCCTTCGGGTCGTGCATCAGCGCGTTCAAAGCGCCGATGGCGCGCACCATGTCCTGCACGGCGTCGCGCCGCAGCGCCAGCGGCGTGGTGCCGGCGTGCGCGGTTTCGCCGCTGAGCGTCACGGTGAACCAGCGGCTGCCCTGGATGCCGGTGACTACGCCGATATCCACGCCTTCGGCTTCCAGGCGCGGCCCCTGCTCGATATGTGCCTCCACGTAGGCATGCGGCTTGCTGCCGAGCGGGCGGCGCGGCAGGTCGGCCTCGTCGGCCAGGTGTTCGGCCAGCGCGCCGGCGAACCGCACGCCGTCGGGGTCGGTCACGTCGGCCCAGGCAGAGAGCGGATGCAGCCCGGCCCAGGACATGCTGCCCATGCAGCCCGGGGCGAAGCGTCCGCCTTCCTCGTTGGTCCAGGCCACCACCTCGATCGGCCGACGGCAAACGGTGCCCGCGTCGGCCAGCGCCGACAGCGCCTCCAGGCCGGCGATGACGCCGTACATGCCGTCGAAGCGTCCGCCGTTGGGCTGGGTGTCCATGTGGCTGCCGGTGAGCACCGGCGCGGCGGTGGGGTCGGTGCCGTCGCGGCGCAGCCAGAGGTTGGCGGCGTCGTCGATGCTGATGCTGGCGCCCGCCGCCTGCGCCCAGCCGATCAGCCGGCGCCGCGCCGCCCGGTCGAGCGGCGTGAGGCAGGCGCGGTTGACGCCGTCGCCGGGGATGGCGCCGAACGACGCCATCTCCATCAACCGCCCCCATTGGCGCGCTTCACTGACCGCGGCGGACGCCTCGCCCTGCGCCATCGGGCGGTCAGCCCGGCAGGTAGGGCTTCAGCGTGGGATAGGCGGCGTCCAGCCCCTTGCGGAACAGCGCCACCATCTCGCGCAGGTTGTCCTCGGTCATGATCAGCGGCGGGGTGAAGGCGATGCGGTCGCCGATGGCGCGCACGATCAGCCCGGCCTCCAGGCACGTGCGCTCGACCAGCGCGCCCGCCTTGGCCTCGGCGGGGAAGGGGGTGCGGGTTTTCTTGTCGGCCATCAGTTCAACGCCCGCGATCAGGCCGACGCCGCGCGCATTGCCCACCAGCGGATGGTCCTCGGTGGATTTCAGCCCGCCCTGCATCACCGGCGACACCTCGCGGACGTGGTCGAAGATCTTGCGTTCCTCGTAGATCTTCAGGGTCTCGATGGCGACCGCGCAGGGCACCGGATGGGCGGCGTAGGTGAAGCCGTGCGCGAACGAGCCGATCTTCTTCGATTCGCCGAGCATGGCCTGGTAGATCTTCTCGTTGACCAGCAGGGCGGAGATCGGCTGGTAGGAGGCCGACAGCGCCTTGGCGCAGGACAGCATGTCGGGTTTGATGCCGTAGGTCTGGCAGCCCCACACGTTGCCGGTGCGCCCGAAGCCGCAAATCACCTCGTCGGCGACCAGCAGCACGTCGTACTTGCGCAGCACCGCCTGCATCTTCTCCCAGTAGGTGGCCGGCGGCGTAATGGCCCCGCCGGCGCCCTGCACGGGCTCGCCGAAGAACGCCGCCACGGTGTCCGGGCCCTCGTCGAGGATAAGCTGTTCCAGCGCCGCCGCCATGCGGGTGGCGAACTGTTCCTCGGTCTCGCCGTCGGTGTGGCCGCGATAGTAGTTCGGGCTTTCGGTGTGCCGGAACCCGGGCAGCGGCACGTCGAAGTCGACATGCATGGCCTGCTGGCCGGAAACGCTCACCGCCGCAACGGTATTGCCGTGGTAACCGCGCACCCGGCCGATGATCTTCTTCTTCTTCGGCTTGCCGATGGCGTTGTGGTAGTACCAGACGAGCTTGATGGCGGTGTCGTTCGCTTCCGAGCCGGAGCAGGAGAACAGCACCTTGCTCATCGGCACCGGCGCCAGCGCCAGCACGCGCTCGGCCAGCTCGACGCTCGGCAGGTTCCCCTTGGCGAAGAAGTGGTGGTAGTAAGGCAGTTGCAGCATCTGCTTGTAGGCGGCTTCGGCCAGCCGCTTTTCGGAGAAGCCGAGCGAGGCGCACCACAGGCCGGCCATCGCTTCCAGGTACTTCTTGCCGCCTTCGTCGTAGACATAGACGCCCTCGCCGCGCGCCATCAGCGTGCCGCCGGTCTCGCGATAGGCCGCGATGTCGGTCTGGTGGTGGACCACGTAGGCGATGTCGCGAGCGTGCACCGAATTCGGGGCGAAGGGCGCGGTCATGTCAGTCCTCCAGTAATCTGTCGGGGTGATCTTTCCGCCGCTCTGCGTCCGGCCGCAAGCCCCTGGCTTGTCGCGGCGCACCGTTGGGGGGAGCATGGCGGGGAGGAGAAGCCCGCCATGCCGCCCCGTTGGGTGCCTGCATCGCCGTTTGCCATGACCCTTTCGTGACGGAGGGGATTTCCGCCGCGGCCTGGGCCGGCATGCTGGTCGCGGTGGGTTTCGCCGGCGTGCTGCGGGGGTTCACCGGATTCGGCTTTGCCCTCGCCGCGGTGCCGCTGGCCAGCGTGGTGCTGGCGCCGGCGCGCGTGGTGCCGGTGGTGATCCTGCTGCAGCTTGCCATCGGCACCCGCGATTGCGTGCGCGAGCGCCGCCTGGCCGACCGGTTTTCCATCACGCGGCTCACCGTGGGCTGCGTGTTCGGCACCCCGCTCGGGGTGGCGGCGCTGGCGCTGCTGCCCGGCGCGGTGACCCGGCTGGCGCTCGGGCTGATCGTGCTGGTGGCGGTGGTGGTCACCTGGCGTCCGCCGGCCCGCCCGCGGCAGCGGCGCACCGGGCTGGCGGTGCTGGCCGGGGTGGCCAGCGGAATATGCAACGGGCTGGCGGCGATGGGCGGGCCGCCGGCGGTGCTGTATTTCCTGTCCGTCGAGCCGGACCGCGCGGTAACCCGCAGTTCGCTGATGATCTATTTTGCCCTCGCCTCGGCGATCGTGCTGCCGGGAGCCGTGCTGGCCGGGCTGGTCGACCGAACCGTGCTGCTGCTGAGCCTCGGCACGTTCCCGGTCATGCTGCTGGGCGGCTGGCTCGGCACCTGGGGGTTCCGCCGGGCCGGCCACCGCTCGTACCGCGTGGCCGCCGCGTTCGCGCTGCTGCTGACGGCGCTGGCGGCGATCGGCAAGGGGGTGGCGGGGCTGCTGTGATTTTCCTGCGCCGCCCATGTGACAACCCCGGAATCGCTGTCTAGAGTGCCGCGCAACGGCCGGTGGGGCCGGCCGTCGCAAACGGGGAGCGGACAGAACATGGACAACACCACGCAACGCCGCAACATGCTGGGCCTCGGCGCCGCAGGCGCGGTGCTCGCCGCCGGCACGCTGCTGGACGCCCACCGGGCGGCCGCACAGGCCGCGCCCGCCAGCCTGCTGCGCACGGTGCTCGACCGCGGCAAGCTGATCGTCGGCACCGGATCGACCAACCCGCCCTGGCACTTCGAGGACGACAAGGGCAAGCTCACCGGCATGGACATCGCCATGGCGCGCATCCTCGCCAAGGGGCTGTTCGACGACGAAACCAAGGTGGAGTACATCCGCCAGGACCCTGCCGCGCGCATTCCCAACATCACCACCGGCAAGGTGGACGTGGTCTGCCAGTTCATGACCATCTCGCCCGCGCGCGCCCAGCTGGTCGCCTTCTCGCGGCCCTACTACGTCGAGGGCGCGGCGCTGATCACGTCGCCGAAAAGCAAGTATCCGACCTACAAGGACCTCGCGGCCGCCGGCACCGCCGCGCGCGTCTCCGTGCTGCAGAACGTCGATGCCGACGACCTGGTGCACCAGGCCCTGCCGCAGGCACAGGTGCTGCAGCTCGACAGCCAGGCCAACGTGTTCCAGGCCGTCACCGCGGGCCGCGCCGATGCCGGCGTGGTCGATGCCTCGACGGTGAAGTGGCTGGTGAAGCGCGATCCGAACGCCTACGCCGATCCCGGTCACGCCTACCAGTCCCAGCTCTACGGCGCCGCGGTGCGCCAGGGCGATCCGGACTGGCTGCAGTGGGTGAACACCTGCTTCAGCGTCGGCATGTACGGCCACCAGACCGACATCTACGACGCCGCCTTCATGGAATTCTTCGGCGAGAAGGTGCCGCCGGTGCGCAAGCCGGGGTTCCCCTACATCTGATGCCGTAAGCCGCGCGTGCAGTACCACCTGAACTTCAACTTCGTCTGGCGTTACTTCGGCCGGCTGGGCTGGGGACTGGCGCTCAGCCTCGAGCTGGCGGCCGCCGGCATCATCGCCGGCATCGTCATCGGCCTCGTCCTGGCGCTGCTCGCGCACGGGCGGGGCCGCGTCGTGCGCGGGCTGATCGCGGCCTATGTCGAGTTCATCCGCAACGTGCCGCTGCTGCTGCTGGTCTACCTGGTGTTCTACGGCATCCCCAGCGTCGGCGGCTTCGCCTACGACGCCACCACCAGCTTCATCATCACGCTCGCGGTCTATGCCGGCGCCTACCTGGTGGAAGTGTTCCGCGCCGGGCTGGACGCCATTCCGCGCGGGCTGATCGACGCCGGGCGGGCGATCGGGCTCACGCCGCTGCAGCGCGCGCTCTACGTGCAGATCCCGACCATGCTGCGCATCGTGCTGCCGTCGCTGTCGAACGCGTTCATATCGCTGTTCAAGGACACCGCCATCGCTTCCGTCATTGCGGTGCCGGAACTCACCTACGGCGCCAACTGGATCTACACCAACACCTTCCGCATCATCGAGGTGTACGCCGTCGTCACGCCGATGTACCTGCTGACCGGCTGGGGGCTGCTGCTGCTGCTGCGTCAGCTGGAGCGGCGCTTCGCGCTGCGCCGCACATGATGGTGATGTTCAACGCCCTGCCGTTCCTGTGGCAGGGATTGCTGGTGACGCTGCAGGTTTCCGCCGTGGTGGTGACGGTGGCGCTGCTGCTCGGTGTGCTGTTCGGCACCGCGCTGACCTATGCGCCGCGCTGGCTGGCCTGGCCGGTGCGCGGCTACAGCGACATCGTGCGCGGCCTGCCGCTGATCACGCTGATTTTCTTCGTCTACTACGCGCTGCCGGCGCTCGGGCTGAACGTGTCGGGCTGGTGGGCGGCGACCGGCGCGCTGACGGCCTTCGAAACCGCGCATGTGGCCGAAGTGACGCGCGGCGCGCTGCAGTCGATCCATCCCGGCCAGACCGACGCCGGCCGCGCCATCGGGCTCACCTTCAGCCAGCGCATGCGCTACGTCATCTTCGCGCAGGCGCTGCGGCGCTTCCTGCCGCCCTGGATCAACACCGTGGTCGACACCGTGAAGGGCAGCGCGCTGATCTCGCTGGTCGGCATCGTCGACCTGATGCTGGCGGTGCAGCAGGTGATCGGGCGCACTTTCGAGCCGCTGCCGCTCTACGTGCTGGGGGCGCTGATGTATTTCGCCATCAACTACACGCTGTCGCAGGTCAGCCGGCGGCTGGAGGCCCGTTTCGCCTATGTCCGGGAATAACCTGTCCGGGAGTGGGGGCGGCCCGCTGGTGCGGGTGCGCGACCTGCGCAAGAGCTTCGGCGCCAACGAGGTGCTGCGGGGGGTGGATCTCGATGTGGCGCGCGGCGAGGTGGTCAGCGTCATCGGCGCCTCGGGCAGCGGCAAGACCACCATGCTGCGCTGCGTGAACCTGCTGGAAACCTACGACGCCGGCTCGATCGAGGTGGACGGGGTGGAGGTGGGCTACAGCGGTTCCGGGGCGGCGCGGCGGCGGCGCGGCGAGCGCGAACTGGCGCGCATCCGTGCCGACATCGGCATGGTGTTCCAGCTGTTCAACCTGTTCCCGCACCTGACCGCGCGGGACAACGTCATGCTCGGCCTGCGCAAGGTGCGCCGGATGGCGCATGCCGAGGCGCGCGACATCGCCGACCGCTGGCTGCTCCGCGTCGGCCTCGGCGACAAGCTCGACAGCCTGCCCTACGAGCTCTCCGGCGGCCAGCAGCAGCGTGTCGGCATCGCCCGCGCGGTGGCCATGAACCCGAAGGTGCTGCTGCTCGACGAGATCACTTCCGCCCTCGACCCTGAGCTGGTGGGCGAGGTGCTGAACGTGGTGCGCGAGCTGGCGGCCGAGGGCATGACCATGATCCTGGTCACCCACGAAATGAGCTTCGCCCGCGACGTCTCCGCCCGCGTGGTGTTCATGGAGGCGGGCCGGGTGGCGGTGCAGGGCACGCCGCGCGAGGTGTTCGGCGGGCAGGACCACGAGCGGCTGCGCAGTTTTCTCGCCCGCATCGAAATGCGGCATTGACCCCCACCGGCGCCAGCCTCTAGCGGTAGGCGAACCGAGGAAAGCGAGCACGGATCATGAGCGACAAGGCACGGGTTGGACTGATCGGCGTCGGGCTGATGGGGCATGGCATCGCCGCCAACATCCTCAAGGGCGGCTATAAGCTGAGCTTTCTCGAGCACCCGGGCAACCAGCCCGTCGATGACCTGCTCGCCCAGGGCGCCGTGGTTTGCCGCACCGGCGCGCAGCTCGCCGCCACCAGCGACATCGTCATGCTCTGCGTCACCGGCACGCCGCAGGTCGAAGACGCCATGTTCCGCGCCGACGGCGTGCTGGCGGGCCTGCGGCCGGGCAGCATCGTCATCGACTGCTCCACCGCCATCCCCACCTCGACGCGGGCGGTGGCGGCGCGGGTGGCGGCGGCCGGCGGGCGGTTCCTCGATGCGGCGATGACCCGCACGCCGAAGGAAGCGGCCGTGGGACGGCTCAACCTGATCGTCGGCGCGCCGGACGACCTGCTGGCGGAAGTGATGCCGCTGCTGCGCTGCATCGCGGAGAACATCGCCCATGCCGGGCCGGTCGGCGCCGGGCACCAGCTCAAGCTGCTGCACAACTTCGTCGCCCTCGGCTATTCCGCGGTGCTGGCCGAAACCGCCGCGGCGGCGGCGCGCGCCGGGGTGCCGGCGAGCACGCTGGTCGACGTGCTGGCCAAGGGCGGCGGCGGCGGGGTTATTCTCGATCGCATCAAGCCGTTCATCCTTGCCGGCGATGCGTCGAGCTTCACCTTCACGCTGGCGAACGCGCTCAAGGACCTGACCTATTACGCCACGATGTGCGACGACATGGGCGCGGCGAACGAGGTGGCGAAGGCCGCGCGGTCGGTCTACGCCGCCGCCGTCGAGCAGGGCAACGCGGCGCGGCCGATCCCGGAACTGATCGCCATCCTGGGCAAGCCGAAGGGCTGACGCGCGGGCAAGGAAAAGCCCGCTTCGATCGCTCGAAGCGGGCTTTCCTGTTGTCGTCGGGAGCCCGGGATCAGTCGGTATCGAGCGGACTTGCCGACTGATACCAAGCGGTGGAAAGATTGACCCTCCCCGTCATGCCCGGGCTTGGCCAGGGCACCCACGACTTTGCTGCGGTCCGGCAATCGCGGACTACCGGGCCAAGCCCGCCCATGACGAGTCAATCAATGTGCCGCTTGGTATGATCCGCCAGCCCGGCTTTACTGGCCGGTCTTGTTGTACTCTTCACGATACTCGATGATCATGCCGCCGGGCGAAGTATCAAAATAACACCATCTCTCTCCGTTGAAGACGGCGGCCACCAGCATCGGGTGCTTCTGGGCCTGCATCATGGAGACCATCTGTTCGTAGTTGGATACGCCGAGGGCGACATGATGGATGCCCTCGCCCTTCTCGGCGATGAACTTCGCCCAGATGGACTTGTCGTCCAACGGCTGGAGCAGCTCAATCGGGAAAGCGCCGAACTTGACGTTGACGATGCGCACCTTGAACGGCTCGCCGACCAACAGTTCTTCCTTCTTGGGCGCGTAGTCGAAAATCTGCGGGGAGCCGATGTTCCAAATCGTCGACATCCACTTCACGGTCTTTTCGGCATCCTTGACCGCAATGCCAACGTGACTGAGGTTCGTTAGCTGAGCGATCCCGTTGTCCAGCTTCCAGTTCATCTCTTCTTCTCCTGCCTATTGAGTTTCTGTGCAAGCTCTCGAGTCACCGGCGGCATGTCGGCGCGGCGCCCGACTCCAATGCCACACCAGTTGAGGACCAAATCCGGCGCAAGTCCCTCCTCGGGTTGCAGACATGCCCGCGGCAACAGCCCGAGAGTGACCTGCACTCGGTTGAAATCCGCGTGACACACGGCACTCTACGCAGTCGCCGCGCCGCGCACAAGAAAGCAGACAGACCGTTTTCGCTCCAGCAGCCCCGCCTCCCCGCGGCCGCGCAGGTTCCCGCAGGAGTCGTAGCCCGCATTCGCCTTGCGAAATGCGGGAAACTTTTCCTTGCGCCCGGGCTGCCTTTATGCTAGGACTATTTTCGTGAGCGCAGTCCTCCTCCCGGCCCCGGTCCAA
>CAIMEK010000796.1 GCA_903839965.1 uncultured Acetobacteraceae bacterium
ATATCGGTGTCGCGGCGGCAGCGCACTGCCAATCGCCTGCCGCACGACACGCCGGTGAACGCCGAACATGGCAGCAACACCCGCGATCGTGCCGACGCCAAACTCATACTCCCGACGAAGCTGCTCAAACAAATCCACTTTGGCTCTCCAGTCCACGCCAGGCCCCCCGATCCAGTCGGGCGACCGTAGGTTGAGGGACCGGGGGTGGCCAAAATCCGTCAGCACTACTGGGCCAACATTCGCTAGCAGAGCCAGCCTACCTGAAAGACGTCCTGACCAGGATCGCCGACGGCCATCCCATCAACAGGATCGCCGAGCCGATGCCGTGGCGGATCACCGCCGCGAGTCCGGCACTAGCGCTGTAGCCAACCCATAAGCGCACCAGCCGCAGTCCGGCGCTCTCAACGGCGCCCATACCAGGCACAATCAACGGCACGCTCACTCCACATCGGCGCGCCGCCCGCTACACGTGGCTGACCGAACGCTTACGGCCAAAGCGCCCTCCGTCTGACCGTCAAGCCGGAATTTCAAGGGCCGCCACACACAGCTTACGACAAGCAGGCTGCGGCTGCGTTCTATGGCAGCCTGCCGGTGCGGCTAGCCGCCGGAAATATCGCCAGCGCGGTCATTTACGCCCTGGAGCAGCCAGCCAACGTGAACGTCGCCAAGGTCCGGACTATCCCCTCGGCCTGAGGCTCACTTGGCGCCGTGATCGACCCCGTCATGACTCGGCGGCAACGCGTGCTGCGGCATTAAGCCGCAGGGCGTTGCGGTCGATCTTGTTGGTTGATGCGAGCGAAAAGGCCTCGACGAACCAAATTCTCCTCGGGTGCTGATAGGGCGGGGCGTTTTCCAATGCGAAGGTCTTCAGGGCTTGCTCATCCACACTCGCCCCGGCACGCAGCGTGACGTAGGCGACCGGCTTGGTACCCTTGACGTCGTCCTCGACCGGCACTACACAGGCCTGCTGTACGGCAGGGTGCTGCTCCAGCATCTTTTCAACCTCGCCAGGGAAAATGTTCTCGCCTCCACTGACGAACATGTCGTCGCGACGCCCGACGAAATAGTAGAAGCCATCGTCGTCACGGCGGAAGACGTCGCCGGTCGCATAGTAGCCATCGTCGGTAAACGGCGAACCTAGATCAGGCCTGCGATGATACCCGAGCATGAGGCCGGGACTCTTGATCTCCAGCACCCCTTGGTGCGCGTCATCTTGTGCACCCTGCCGAAGGCGCAGGTTGACCATCGGATGGGCGCAGCCGAACGACATTGGCGGCGTCGGCAGGCCCATGGGATGCGGCCCGAACACCACCGGTCCGCTCTCCGTGGTGCCGTAGACGTTGATTACCCTCGCATTCGGCAGCATGCGGTCGATTTGCGCGAGCAGGCTGGCGCTGACCGGTGCCGAGCCCAAGCGGATCACCTTCACCGACGATAAGTCCGTTTGTGTAACGCGTGGCTTTTCGCGGAGCATCATAGCGATCATTGGTGGTACCGCCGTCAGCCAGGTGCAGTGATAGCGCTCGATGGCCTCGAGATAGGTGCGCGCGGTGAACTGTGGCAGCAGGACCGTCGTGGCCCGAGATGCGAGCGTGAGCAGCACCAGCGCCATGGCATTCATGTGGTAAAACGGAGCCGCGATCAATGGGCGCTCTTTAGTGAGCGCCGCCATCGCGCGCCGGGCCTGGACGATCCAAAGCTGGCCGTCGTGAGAGAGCAGGACGCCTTTGGGCTTGCCTGTGGAACCGGAGGTATAAAGCATCATCGCCGCGAGCCCCCCCGCGGTTTGGACGCTGGAAAAGCTGCCCGGTTGGATGAAACGGTCGAGCTCTCCGCCGGTTGCATCGTCCAGTTCGACGGACGGCAATGCCAGAAGACCCTCGGGGACGCGCCGATCGGCATCATGGAAAACCAGCCGTGCGCCGCTGTCTTGTAGCACATATCGGATGAGTGCCGCCGGAAACTTGAAGTTCACTGGCACGGCGACCATCCCTGCCCGCATGATTCCAAGTACTACCGCCACGTACCGCGGCGAGTTGGCCGCCAGCACGGCAATTCGGTCACCGCTGGTGTAGCCGCGCGAAAGCAGAGCACGCGCCACGCCGTTGGCGATCGCATCGATATGGCGGTAGGAGAACTCACGGGCCCGCAATGCGGCGTCCAGGCCAATTAAGGCGATCTGCTCGGGATCAGCGGACGGATCGAACAGATCGCCAAGATTCCGGAACATATCATAGTCACTCCAGGAAAGACGCTGCCCGGCCTTGCTGGCAGGTCATGGATTGCGAACCGCGTCCGCTCCGTCGGCCTGAGTGGGTCACCGGTCCCGGGTGGCCGGTAGAGCGCCGGCGCCCTCCTCACTGCCCGCGCTTGCCGACTTTGCTAGCCTCCTCGCGATACTTCGGATCGTCGTGACAGGCGGCAGTGGCAAGCATGTGGAATGTCGCCGTGATGCCGGCATCGGGCATCGGGTGGGGATCGATGGAGACCTTAGTCAGCCAGAGCGCAAGCGAATTTCGCTTGGCGATGGTACGCGCGAACTCCATCGTTGCCTCCATCAGGTTCTCGCGCGACACGACGCGGTTTGCCAGTCCCGTGCGATAGGCCTCGGCGGCACCGACAATGGTTCCCGAGAACGCCCACTCCTTGGCGATGCCGCAGCCCACCAGCTGCGCCACGCGCTCGAGTCCCCCGGACGCAGGCAGGGACCCGAGCACGATCTCGCGGAAGTGGAAAGACACATCCTCCGCGACGAAACGAATGTCGCACGCCACCGCGAGCTCGAACCCGCCGCCAACGGCGTGGCCCTGGACGGCCGCGATCACCGGCTTGCAGCAGGCCGCAATGCGATTCTTGACGGCGAAATCGAGCTGAACGTACCGGCGCGATGCCTCGCCGGTCATGGGCCCGATCTCCTTCAGGTCGGATCCGGTGCAGAAGGCCCGACCAGCGCCCGCGAGGACGATGACCTTCACATCGTCGTCGGCCTCCATGCGCTCGAAGGCTTCTTTGATCTCCAGATGCATCGCCGTGTTGCATGCATTGAGCACTTTAGGCCGGTTCAGCGTGATGACGCCAACCGCGTCCTGCACATTCACCAGAAGATACTGGTAGG
>CAIMEK010000797.1 GCA_903839965.1 uncultured Acetobacteraceae bacterium
CGCCGCTCGCGCCGTTCAGCAATCCGAATCCGCCGAGCGGCACATGGGTGCAGCCGTCCCTCGCCGGCGGCGTCGTCGTGGTGCCTCCATTCGTTTTCGGCTTCGACGTCGACGGCTTCGTGCAGTGGAGCGCGCCGAACCTGCCGCTCTACCTGGGTGTCGTTGGCGGCAGCACCGGGGCGGGACCGCGCTCCGCTGACGCTTCCTCCGCATTGGCGAAGCTGTTGCGGTCGCCGCGGTCGGCATAGCTCTCCACCGCCAGCCCGGCGGCGAGCAGCACGGCGTGGCGGTCGAGTTCCGGCTGCACATAGTGGATCGCCGCATCCGACGCCTCCACCACGATCGATCGCCCGTTGACCAGCGCCCCGGCCGGCACCAGCACGCCGTTGAGCCGCAGGCCCAGCGTGGGCGAAACCAACAGGTCGCGGCTGGGCAGGTCGGGCGCGATCGCGCCGGCGCGGATGCGCACCGGCTGCCACGCGCCCCGCTGTGGGGCCGACAGGGCGCTCACCAGCACGGCCCGGCGGCCGAGCCAGCGCAGGCCCGCCGTGCCGCCATCCGCCAACACCAGCTCCGCACCCGGCGCAAGCCGCTCGACCGGCCGTTCGCCATGCGGGGTCAGCAGCGGCGCGCCTTCGCACAGCGCCGGCGGCGGCCGTTCCACATCGCCGCCCGGCTCGAACTCGTCGGCTAGTTTTTCCGCCATGGCGCCGCCCGGTAATTCGACCGTCCTCGTTCTGTGGTGCCAAAGCGCCGCGCGGTCAAGGCGATGCCGCCCCTCGACGCCCATTGCCTTCTCGGGCAGATTGCCACCCGATCAGTGGGGCCGCGTCTGCCCGCCGTTCTTCATCAAGCAGGATCGCCGTCATGTCCGAATCCGCCAGCCCTCCCACCCCTGTCATGCCGCTGTTCTTCAAGCGGGTGGTCGGCGTGAACCCGGAGTTACACGGCTCGCTGCGGCTGGACCGCAGTATGGGCTACGGCTATGCGGCGACGGCGCAGTCGGTGCCGATCGGCCTGGGCGAAATGGAGGCCGTCGCGCAGCACTATCCCATCCTGTTCGCCGGCGGCGCGCAGCCCACCGCGGTGGCGCTGCTCGGCCTGCGCGAGGGCGAGAACCTCTACGTGCTGCCGGACGGCAGCTGGCGCCACGACAGCTACGTGCCCGCCTATGTGCGCGCCTTCCCGTTCATCTTCGTCGAGAACGAGGCCACCAAGGCGCTCTATGTCGGCATGGAACCCGACGCCGAATGCCTGCGCCCCGACGCCGGCACGCCGCTGTTCGAAGACGGCAAGCCGACCGCGGCGCTGAACGAGAGCGTGTCGTTCTGCTCGGCGTTCCGCGACAACCTGGCCGCCGCCGCCGCGCTTGGCCGCGCGCTCGACGCCGAGGGCCTGCTGGAGGAGGAGGAGGCGAATATCACCTTCACCCATGGCGGCGCCTCCAAGGTGCGCGGCTTCCGCATCATCAAGCCCGAACGCCTCGACCGCGTCAGCGACGAGACCTTCCTGGACTGGCGCCATCGCGGCTGGCTCGGCCCGCTGTTCGCCCACCTGCACTCGATGGGGCGGTGGAGCCGGCTGATCGACCTGGGCGCGCCGCCGGTGCCGGTCGCCAACTGATCGCCCTGGCCTTGCCTTACCGTGGCCGGACCGGCGGGAGCACGTCCGCAGGGATCGGGTTCTGGTAGGGCGTGTCCCGGGTACGCGCCTGCAAATCCGCCTTGGCGCGGGCCACGAAAGTGGCATCCCTGAGCACATCGACAGCGGTGGTCGCCATTACTTTCGCCGTGTGCACCATGGCTTTCTTGGCCAGCGGGGTTTTGCCGTGGGCGGTCAGTTGCCAGGAATGGAACGGGGTGCCGATGGCGATGGTCGGCCCGTCGGCCTGCACCAGGGGCACCACCCACGACACGTCGCCCACGTCGCTCGAGCCGAGCAGGCGTTCGCCTTGCAGGCCCAGCGGCACGATCTCGTCGGCCAGCGGCTGGTCGCGACGGAACGGCAGGCCGGCGCGGCGGTAGGGGGCGCGAATGTCCTCTTCGCCCAGCGTGGCGCGGATTTGTTCGGCGAATTCACGGTCGGCGGCGTCGAACTGCGGCGGGCCCAGGCGTTGCCAGGCCTGGTGCATGGCCTGTTCCAGCGGCGCGTTGCCGACCAGGTTGGAGACAGCGCTGACGATCCGGGTTGCCACGGTCGTTTCGGTCATCAGGGCGGCGCCCTGGGCGCATTTGCGCACCCGTTCGTTCAGCGCCTGCATTTCCTGGATGTCGCGGGCCCGCACCGCGTAGCGCACTGTGGCGCGCGCCTGCACCACGTTCGGCGCCACCCCGCCGGCGTCGAGCAGCGCGTAGTGGATGCGCGCGTCGGACGGCATGTGCTCGCGCATGTAGTTGACGCCGACGTTCATCAGTTCCACCGCGTCGAGCGCGGAGCGGCCCAGGTGCGGCGCGGCGGCGGCGTGGCTGGCGCGGCCGGTGAAGGTGAAGTCGATGCGGGTGTTGGCCAGCGCCAGCGCGTCGTTGACGCCGGCGAACGGCATCGCGTGCCAGGTGATGGCGATGTCCACGTCGTCGAACACCCCGGCGCGCACCATGAACCCCTTGGCGGCGCCGCCTTCCTCGGCCGGGCAGCCGTAGTAGCGCACGCGGCCGGGTTGGTGGTTGGCCGCCAGCCAGTCCTTCACGGCGGTTGCCGCCAGCAGCGCGCCGGCGCCGAGCAGGTTGTGGCCGCAGCCGTGGCCCGTGCCGTCGCCGGGCAGCGGCGTCGGTTCCGCCACGCCGGACTGCTGGGCGAGTCCGGGCAGCGCGTCGTATTCGCCGAGGAAGGCAATGACGGGCCCGCCTTCGCCGGCCTCGCCCATCACCGCGGTGGGGATGCCGGCGATATCCTTGGCGATGCGGACGCCTTCGCGTTCCAGCATGGCGGTATGTTCGGCAACCGCGCGGTATTCGGTATAGGCGATTTCGGGGGTATCGAAGACGCGGTCGCTCAATGCCTCGAAGGCGTCGCGCTTGGCATCGACGAGCGTCCAGATCTGTTCGATGTTCTGCATGATTGCTCCTGCGGGCGGCGACGGCGTCGCCCGGCCTGGGCGCATGGTATCGGTCCGTGCGCCGATGGGCCAGGGGAGGGCGGGGCCGGCCGTTTGCGCCTGCCGCCGGCCTGACGGCACCGTTCAGCAGGGGTTCAGGGCGTCGGCGCCAGGATCGCGCATGCTTCGGCGCGCTTGTCTGCTGGCCTTGACCGCCTGGGCTGCCGGCCCGCCCGCGCTGGCCGCCGCCGGGGAGGAGATCGCCGACTCCACGCGCGCCCGCGTGGCCCTGGAGCGTGGCGAAATCCGCCCGCTCGCCGGCATCCTCGCCGCCGTCGAGGCGCATTACGAGGGCCGCGTGATCGAGACCGAGCTGGAATACCGCCACGCCACCTGGATCTACGAATTCAAGCTGCTGCCCCCCACCGGGCGCATCTTCAAGGTGCGGGTCGACGCCGCCTCGGGGCGGATGCTAGAGACGAACGGCCCGGTGCGGGAGCGTCCCTGATGCGCGTGCTGGTGGTGGAGGACAACGCGGTGCTGGCCGCCCAGCTGCGTGCCGCCCTCGCCGCGGCGGGTTTCGCCGTCGATGCGGCCGCCGACGGCGAGGAGGGCCTGTTCCTCGGCGAGACCGAGCCGTACGACGCCGTGGTGCTCGACCTTGGCCTGCCCGTGCTGGACGGCATGTCCGTGCTGCGGCGTTGGCGGGCCGGCCAGCGCGGCATGCCGGTGCTCATCCTCACCGCCCGCGGCTCGTGGACCGACAAGGTCGAGGGGCTGAACGCCGGCGCCGACGACTACCTGGCCAAGCCGTTCGCCATGGCCGAGCTGGTGGCCCGCCTGAACGCGCTGATCCGCCGTGCGCACGGCCACGCCCAGCCCGAGATCACCTGCGGGGACCTGCGCATCGACACCGCCGCGCAGAGCGTCGCGCTGGACGGCGCGCCGGTGCGCCTGACCGCGCTGGAATTCCGCCTGCTCGAATGCCTGGCCCACCACATCGGCCAGCCGGTGTCCAAGACGCACCTTACGGAGCACCTGTACGGCCAGGATTTCGACCGTGATTCCAATACGCTGGAGGTGATCGTCGGGCGGCTGCGGCGCAAGCTGGGCGAGCGATTCATCGACACCGTCCGCGGCCTGGGCTACCGGCTCACCCCGCCGCCATGATCCTCGGCTCGCTCACCGCGCGGCTGGCGTTGCTGACCAGCGCGTGGGTGGCGTGCGGGCTGCTGGCCGCCTGGTTGCTGGTGTCCGGGCAGGCCGCCGCCTACATCGGCAACGCCTTCGACGCCGGCCTGAACGACCTGCTGGATGCCGTCGTGGCGGGCACCGAGCTTGGCCCCGACGGCCGCCCGGTGATGGCGCGGCCGGTTTCCGAGCCGCGCTTCGACCGGCCGTATTCGGGCGTCTACTGGCAGATCGAGGCGCCGGGCGGGCGCATCGCCACCTCGCGCTCGCTGTGGGACCAGACGCTGGCGCCGGCCGCGCCGCCGCGCGAGGGCGTGGTGATGCATGGCGTGCGCGGCCCCTCCGGCCAGCACCTGCGCATCGCCGAGCGCGACATCGCCCTGCCGGAGAGCGACGCCAGGCTGCAGGTGATGGTAGCGATGGCGTACGACGAGACCTATGTCGAGATCGCCCGGCTGCGCCACGGCCTGGCGTTCGGCTTCGCGGTGCTGGGCCTCGGGCTGGTCGTCGGCACGGTGCTGGAGGTGTCGCTGCTGCTGGCGCCGCTGCGCCGCCTGCGCCGGGCGGTGGCGGACATGCGCGCCGGCCGCCGCGCCAGCCTGCGCGTGCCCGCGGCCGCGGAGGTGCAGCCGCTGATCGCCGAAATCGATGCCCTGGTGGCGCAGAACCGCGCCACCGTGGAGCGGGCGCGCAGCCATATCGGCAATCTCGCGCATGCGTTGCGCACCGACCTCGCAGTGCTGCGCAACGCGCTGGAGGCGCCGGGCGGAGCCGACCTCGAGGTTGCCGCCCGCCAGTTGGCGGCGGCTGAGCGCCTGGTGGCGCACCATCTCACGCGCGCCCGCACGGCCGCCCTGGTGGGCACCGCCGCCGAGGATGTGCCGGTGCTGGAGGTGGCCCGCGAGGTTGCCGCGGCGTTGCGTCGCCTGTTCGCGGGGCGGGACCTCGCCATCGAGGTTGCGGGCGAGGCGGCGTTGCGGGCCCGCTGCGAGCGCCAGGACCTGTCGGAGATGCTCGGCAACCTGATGGAGAACGCCTGCAAATGGGCCGAGGCGGGGGTGGCGGTCACGGTTGCCGCCGCGCCGGGCCAGGTGCGGGTGGAGGTGTGCGACGACGGCCCCGGGCTGCCGGCCGGGCATATCGAACGCGCCCTGGAACGCGGCGTGCAGCTCGACGAGGCGGCGCCGGGCAGCGGCCTCGGCCTGGCCATCGTCGCCGACCTTGCCGCGCTCTATGGCGGCGCGCTCGACCTCGGACGCGCCGCCGAGGGTGGGCTGCGGGCCAGCCTGTCGCTGCCGGCCGGCCCGCCGGTCTGATCGCGCGGCGCCCACATCCGCAACCAGGCGACCCACGCCACGCCGGCGATGCTTGCCACTTCGATTGCGATGGGCATGGGAAGGAGCACCGCCACCCCCGGCCAGAACCACGCGAAGCCCAGCAACGCCACGTAGGGGCGGGGCGCCGCGCAGTACAGGATGGCGATGGCCGCCGCCAGCGGCGCCATGTCGTAGGTGTGCACCCAGGGCGCGGCGATCAGCACGAGCGGCGCGGTCAGGGCCGCCCGCAGCACCGGGTCGGCGTTCGGCTGCCGCCAGGCCCGCCAGGCCACCACGGCGCACAACAGCGCGGCGACCGCCTGCACGGCGGTGGCAACATCCAGGCTGGCGCCCAAAGAACGTGCCGCCATCAGCGGGCTGGCGAAAATCCGTTGCGCTGGCAGCCCCTCCCACGGTTCGCGCATCATCGCGGTCAGCGCCGGCTGCGTGTGGGTGAAGAAGTCCACCCACGCGCCGAACCCGAACAGCCAGCCGGAGAGAACGGCGATCGCGCCGGCGGAAAGTGCCGCCCACCAGAACGCCCGCCAGTTGCGCGATGCGGCGAGGCACACCGGCACCAGCAGCCCGAACTGCGGCTTGATGATGAGGCCGCCGAGCAGCGCGCCGGCCAGCGCGGGATGCCGCCCCGCCAGCAGCAATCCGCCGATCAGCAGCGACCCGGTCAGGGCGCCGTTCTGCCCGGTCAGCGCATTGTCGGCGACCGCCGGGCTGCACAGCACCGCGGCGGACAGGCGCCGGCTCAGGCCGCCGCCGCGCAGCGCCAGCCACAGCAGCGCCAGCGTTCCGGCGGTCCACGCCACCAGCCCGGGCAGCAACGGCAGGACGGAAACCGGCACCGCCAGCAGCAGTCCCGGCGGCGGGTAGGACCAGACCTGGTTGACAAATCCGGCGCCGAACATGGCGCGCAGCTCGGCGTTGAAGCTTGCGCGCTCGAAAAGGGCGGCCAGGTGCCCTTCCGCGACCATGCGGCCAGCCGCCCACATGCTGGTGAAATCGCGCGCGGCCATGGCTGATCTGTCGGCGGTGAGCGACTCCACCGGAACCACCCAAAGCACGTTCGCCACCAACACGGCCGGCAGCAGGGCGAGTGCCAGGAACGCATAAGTCCAGCGTTCATCGTTGCATGACATCGACCAACCTGAACTTCCGGGAACGATACGGCCTGCCGCGATTCACCCGCCCATGCGCCAACCTCGACACGCATGGCCGGATGGCGTTAGCGTTGACGCGCTGGTTCCGCAATTCCAATAACCAAGAGCACCCGCCATGGCAACCGAACTGCCGCGCCTGAACGGCGCCATCCGCGCATTGGCGGCCGGCTCGCCTGCCTTCGCCACCTTCGCCCCGCCCGAGATCGGCGCCGCGCTCACCGTCGGTGCCGCCGCCTACGATGCCGTGGTGTTCGAGATGGAACACAATCCCTACGACATCACCGCGCTGCGCCATTGCCTGCAGTACATGCTTAACCGGCGCCAGATCGTCACCTCCGGCAGTCTCGCGCCGGCGGTTACGCCGTTCGTCCGCATTCCGCCCAACGGCGGCGAGCACAGCCAGTGGATGGCCAAGCAGGTGCTCGATGTCGGCGTCTACGGCGTGGTGTGGCCGCATGTCAGTACGGTGGACGATGCTCGCAATGCCGTGCAGGCCTGCCGCTATCCGCGCCCGCCGGAGGCGCCGCGCTACGATCCGCCCGGCCAGCGCGGCGATGCACCCACCGCGGCCGCCCGCTACTGGGGCCTCACCGGGCCGGAATACTACAGCCGGGCCGACGTCTGGCCGCTCGATCCAGCCGGCGAAATCCTGGTGGTGATCATGTGCGAGGAGAAGCGCGCGATTGCCAACCTGCCAGCCATGCTGGAACAGGTGCCGGGCATCGGCGTGGTGCTGATCGGCGAGGGCGACCTGTCGCAGGATCTCGGTCATCCCCGCCAGTACGAGCATCCTACGGTCGCCTCGGCGATTGACGACGTGCTGGCGATCTGCGCGCAGTACAAGGTGCCCTGCGGCCATCCGCACGTCGACGCCAGGAACGTGGAGGGGCTGCTGGCCAAGGGCTTCAGCTGGCTGATGCCCGCCCCGGTGCCCAGCTTTGCCGCCCTGGAGATCGGGCGGCGCGCCGCCGGACGCAGTTGAGCTAACGCAGGTAGCCGGCGTCGCGCGGACGGTCGCGCAGGTCGGCGCCCTCGCCGGGCTCGCCGTCCGCCAGCGGGGTTTCGTCGAAATCGTGGTCACCGCCGTGGGCGCGCACCGCCCGTTCGCGTGGCCCGGCCATGCGATCGACCGCGTAGATCGCCGCGATGCCCAGGCTCCGGGCCAGGGTGACCGCCTGGTGCAGCGCTTCGCCGAGGTCCGCCGGGCTGCCGTCGCTCGCCGCCGGCACGCTGACCTGTCGCGGCGCCGTCCCGTCGTCGACGATGATCTCCACCACCGTGGCCTTCGGGTCGTCCTCGCCGAACCGGCGTATCACCAGCACGTAGGGCCCACGTTCCGGCAGCGGATCGTGCGGCTCCAGCCTGTGCAGTCCCGGCGCAGCCATCACCGGGGTAGGAATCCGCCGTTCCATGGTTGCCGCCTCCACTGGGATGCTCGCTCAACGACGCGCGCCGCCATACGGTTGCGCCTGCCCGGACCAGGCATTCGAAGCAGTAACTTATTCGAGAATGGGCCAGACAGCATCAATATCGGCCCCTGGAAGCAAAATGCAATGACCTCGTGGATTACCCCGTCACAAAAGTGGCTCATCCTGCAGATTTACTCACATCCGCGTAACCGTTCGTGGCGTCAAACGGATTGTGATGACATCGCACGGCTGGTTCGACCCATAACGCCATCCGCAATGTTCCACACGCAACAGGCAACCCCAGATTGGACGACCCAGCATCGAAGATGCGTCAAAGCATGAGGTCGATATGGCGCACATAATGCCCTGGAAGCGGCGACCGTCCGCTCCGCCGCCAGAACCCGTTTGCGAGATCCGCCCCGGCGGTCCGCCGGCGGTCGCCGTCGCGCCTGCCGCCGCCGCCGGCCGGCCGATGACCGGCTTCGACCGGGTGTTCCGCCGCCGCGCCTGGCGGCAGGCAATGGCCGACCGCAAGGGCGTCACCGCGCTGGAGACTGCGGTGATCCTGTCCGTGCTGCTGACCGTCATGCTCGGCATCATCAACACCGGCATCCTGTTCAACAACTTCCTCCAGCTCAACAATCTCGTGCGGGTGGCATCGCGGGTGCTCGCCGCCAGCCGCGGCAACGCCACGCCCTTCACCAATGCAACCACGGCGGGCTACGCCTCCGCGCCGAGCCTGACCAAGGCGAGCATCACTCTCACACTGACCGTCGCCGGAGCGGGCTGCACGGCCGACGGCGCCTGCGCAACGTCGCTCACCAGCAATCCGGGCGGCACCGCGAGCGTGTCGGCCAGCTATCCCTGCAACATGACCTTCATGGGAGTGAACTTCATCCCGGGCTGCAGCCTCAGTTCCAGCACGGCGGAGCGCATCGAATGAGACGACAAATATCCTCCATCATCTCGTCCGGCCGTGGCGTTTGGCGTGACCGGCGCGGCGTGGCCGCCCCGCTGGTGGCCGTTTCGGCGGTGGTGCTGTTCGGCGTCGCCGGACTGGCGGTCGATGTCGGCGCGGCGCTCGCCACCAGGAACGCGCTGCAGGCCTCGACGGATGCGGCGGCGATGGCGGGTGCGCAGGACATCAACTGCGCGACCTGCACGGCCAGCCAACCCGTCACCACCGCAACGGCCTACAGCGCGGTCGCGGGCGGCAAGAACGTCAGAAGCGGCATTACGGCAACGATGGTCGCCGGCTACCCGGCGGTGAGATGCTTCACGTCCACCGGGATCACCTGCGCCGGCCCGAGCGGCGGCAACGCCATCGTGGTGAAGCAGCAGGCGAGCGTGCCGACGACCTTCGCGCGCGTGCTCGGCATCAACTCGTTCAACGTCACCACGACCGCGACGGCCAGCGCGGCCGGCGGCATCTCCAAACCGCTGCACGTCATGCTGGTGCTCGACACCACGCGGTCGATGGGCACCACCCCGGATCCCAATTGCGGCGTTTCGGGGGCGACGAGATTGACCTGCGCACTCATGGGGATCCAGATCATCGAGACCACCTTGGCACCATCGGTGGACCAGATCGGCCTCATGGTGTTTCCGGGCCTGACGAACGCGAGCCAGGTGCAATACGACACCAACTGTTCGGGTACCAGCCCCGCGATCGCACCGTACGGCTCAACGCCGGCACCGGTCTACCAGATCGTGCCCCTCAGCACCGATTACCGCACGAGCGACACATCGAAGACGCTGAACCCGTCCTCCGCCCTCGCCAAGGCATCCTCAACCTCGACCCAGGGTGCTGCCGGCTGCAACAATGGCGTGCAAGCCCCGGGCGGCATGGGCACCTATTTCGCCGAGGCGATTACCGCCGCCCAGGCCGCCCTCGCCGCGAGCGCGCAGCCGAACACGCAGAACGTCATCATCCTGCTCAGCGACGGCGCCGCCAACGCCTCAAGCCCGACGCAAATAACGGCTGCCCTGGGCACCAACGAGTGCCACGCGGCAATCACGGCGGCCAGGGCCGCTGGCGCCGCCGGGACCTGGGTCTATTCCCTCGCCTACGGCGCGACCACCGCCACCACCGATTGCAGCAAGGACACGGGGTCGAATGCGATCACGCCCTGCGCGACGATGCAGCAGATCGCATCCGACCCGACAAAGTTCTACTCGGACAACATCACCGCCTGCACATCGGCCAACTCTTCGCTGGTCGGCCTGCTCGCCACTTTCGGCGCGATCGCGCAGTCCCTGCTGCCGCCGCGCATGCTGCCTGACAACACCACCTGACCCGCAGGGCGACGGCCGCCTACGCCTCCGGCTCCGCAATTCCCAATCGGTCCGCGATCCGGCCGGCCAGCCGCAACCCGGCCCCGAGCGCCACCACCGCGGCGCCCAGGGCGGCGAAGTTCTGCGATATGCCGACAACATCGCAAACCCAGGCCAGCACCGCGCCGCACGCCAACCCCAGCGGCAACACCACCGCCAGCTTCACCAGCAGCCGCCCGCCCAACGGATTCGCCCGCAGCCAGGCCAGCATCACAACCCGGCCTGCTCCTTGCACCAGCGCGCCACCTGCTCATGCGTGGCGAACCAGACCTGGCCGCGCGACTTCATGTAGCGGATCAGCCGCCGCAACACCCCGATGCGGCTGCGGTGGCCGCTGTAGTGCGGATGCATGGTCAACAGGAACAGCCCGCCCTCCTCGAACGCGCCGTCGAACTCGGCCCGGAAGATCTCCTCCACGCCCGACGGCGGCGTGTACGGCCGCAGCCCGGAAAACCGCTGCATGTTCCAGTACACCGCATCGTCGCGAATCCACTCCGGCGGCAACTCCACGATGCCGGTCGGCACGCCGTCCGCCAGCAGCTCGTAGGCGTCGTCGTCCGCCATCAGGCTGCTGTCGTAGAGCAGCCCCATCTCGATGACGATTTGCAGCGTGTTGGGCGAGAAATCCCAGCTCGCCGTGCGCATGCCCACCGGCGCGCGCCCGGCCAGCCCGGCCAGCACCTCCGCGGCACGGAAACTCAGGTCGCGCTCGGCCTCATAAGGCAACGTGGTGTTGCGCTCGTGAATCCAGGAATGGATGCCGATCTCGTGGCCGTCCGCCGCCACCGCGCGCACTTCCTCCGGATGCAGCAGGGCCGACACCGCCGGGTAGAAAAAAGTGGCGACGCACTGCTCGCGCTCCAGCAGCGCACGGATGCGCGGCACACCCTGGCGGGCGCCGTACTGGCCCTGGCTGAGCCGCATCGGGCTCTCGTCGCCCTCGCGCAGCGGATTGGTCTCGTGGTCGGCGTCGAACGACAGCGCCACCGCGCAGTGCGCCCCGCCTGGCCAGGACTCCGGCTTCAGGCTACGCCCGGCACGGGCACGGTTGACGATGCCCCGCCACACTTCCTCCGGCCACTGCCAGGGTTCCATGCCCGGGGGCGCGATCTGCGATTTGGTATCGGTCATTCGGGGTTCCCTCCTCCGTCGCGGACTCTATGCTGCGCGCGAACGCCGTTCCCATAAAGCCCATCCCCCGGAAGCAAGCATGACCGCCACCGATCCAGCCCTGATGTCCGCCGAAGAACTCCTGGCCCACTACGCCCGTCGCGACCTCAGTCCCACCGAGGCGCTGCAGGCCGTCACCGAGCGCATCGCCCGAATGAACCCGGAAATCAATGCCTTCGCGGTGATGAACCCCGCCAGCCTGGCGGCCGCCGGCGAGAGCGAGGCCCGCTGGCAGGCCGGTCGACCGCGCGGAATGCTGGACGGCGTGCCGGTGACGGTGAAGGACCTGATCGACGTCGCCGGCCTGCCCACCCGCCGCGGCTCGAGACTGACAGACCCGGCGCCGAAAACCTTCGACGCGCCCTCGGTCGTCGGATTGAAGGAACAGGGCGCGGTCATCATCGGCAAGACCACGACCACCGAATTCGGCTGGAAGTCGCCCGGCGACAACCCGCTGCACGGCATCACCCGCAACCCCTGGAACAAGCTGCACACCCCCGGCGGCTCTTCCTCCGGCGGCGCCGCCGCGGCCGCCGCCGGCTTCGGGCCGCTGCATGTCGGCAGCGACGGCGGCGGCTCCATCCGCATCCCCGCGGCCTGGTGCGGCGTGGTCGGGCTGAAACCGAGCTTCGGCCGCGTGCCGCAATGGCCGGCCGGCGCCTTCGCGCCGGTGTCGGTGGTCGGCCCGCTGACCCGCACCGTGCACGACGCCGCTCTGACGCTCTCCGCCATCGCCCGCTTCGACCTGCGCGACCCGTTCTGCCTGCCCCCCGAAGCGCACGACCGCGACTGGCGCACCGGCATCGAGGAAGGCGTGGCCGAGATGCGGGTGGCCGTGCTGCGCCGCCCTGGCTTCGAGGCGCCGGTCGACTGGGAAGGCATCGCCGCCGTCGAACAGGCCGCGCAGTTGCTCATGGAAGCCGGCGCCGAAGTGGAAGAGGTCGACCCCGGCCTGCCCGACACCTCCGAAATCTTCTGCCGCATGTGGGGCGTGGCCCTGGCCGGCCTGGTGCAGTCCTACCCCGAGTCGCGCCGCCACCTGCTCGACGAGGGCCTGCTGGACGTGGCCGCGGCGAACATCGACGTGCCGGCGACCGAAATGCTGCGGCTGGAGGCGAACCGCGTTGCCGCCGCCCACGCCATGGCCCGCCTGCACCAGCGCTACGACCTCGTGCTGTGCCCCACGGTGCCCGGTCTGGCCCCGCTGACCGACGCACCGATCGGCGATGCCATGCAAGCCCTGTGGACGAACTGGGCGCCCTGGACCTTCGCCTTCAACCTGACCCGCCAACCCGCCATCGCCGTGCCGATGGGCTTCGCCGAAAACGGCCTGCCCCGCTCCGTGCAGATCGCCGCGGCCCTGTATCGCGACGACCTCGTGCTGCGGGCGGCCCGCACCCTGGAGGTGGCGCAGCCGTTTACTATGGTGGAGTGAAGGTAAGGCGAGGGCTCCGCCCTCGACCCGCCAAGTCCGGCGCGCGCCTTCGCGCGACGGGCCGGGAGGCCCTTGGA
>CAIMEK010000798.1 GCA_903839965.1 uncultured Acetobacteraceae bacterium
CCATTTAGCCTTCATACCTTTATTTTTTATTGATCAGAAAGGGTAACCGATTGCAAAAGCCAGATTAATGTTGTCTTTATTCAGAAGATGATGTGCCCGAGGGGGGCTTCCGCTGGCTGCTGGGACCGTCCGGGGCCGGCAAGACCAGCCTGTTGCGCCTGCTCCACCTGGCGGTGCGCCCCACCGACGGCCGGCTGACCATTCTGGGCACCGAGGTCGATCACGCCGCGCGCCACGCGCTGCCGGCGCTGCGCCGGCGCATCGGCATGGTGTTCCAGGATTTCCGCCTGCTTCCGCATCTGGTCGCCTACGATAACGTGGCGCTGCCGTTGCGCCTCGGTGGGCGGCCGGAGGGGCAGATCCGCGCCGACGTCACCGAGATGCTGCGGTGGGTCGGGCTGCAGAAGAAGGCCAACGCGCTGCCCGCCGAACTCTCGGGCGGCGAGCAGCAGCGCGTCGCCATCGCCCGTGCCGTAGTGGGCCGCCCCAACCTGCTGCTGGCGGACGAACCGACCGGCAATCTCGACGACATCCAGGCCGAGCGCCTGATGGTATTGCTGCACGAACTCAACCGAGTCGGTACCACGGTGATTGTCGCCACCCACAACGACGCTTTGGTCGCGCGCCATCCCGGCGACGCGCTGCGGCTCGACAATGGCCGTCTGCTCGCCGGTGGCTAGGAACCCGCTCCGTTCCGCGCGCTTCGACGACCTCGGCCTGCGCCGGGCGCTCGGCGACCGCATGCTGCCGCTGCTGGTGGCGGCGATGGCCTTCCTTGCCGCGCTGGCGCTGGCCGGCGTCGTCGGGGCGCGGTCGCTGGCGGCGCGCTGGCAGGAGGGCGCGGGGTCCGCGCTGACCGTGCAGGTGCCACGGCCGGGTGTACTGGAGGGAGGGCAGACCAGGATCGACCGCGCGCTCGGCGTGCTGCGCGCCACCGAAGGCGTGGCCGACGCGCGCGCGCTGTCGGAAGGCGAGCTGGCCGACCTGCTGCGGCCCTGGCTGGGCAGCGGCGCCGAGCGGATGTCGCTGCCGCTGCCCGCGGTGATCGCGGTGCGGCTGGCGCCCGGCGCCGCCGCTCCGGAACAGCTTGCGGCCCGGCTGTCGGCCGCGGTGCCGGGCACGCTGACCGAAAGCCACAACGTCTGGGTGCGCCGTCTCGGCCTGCTGACCGGCAGCCTGCAGGCCTGCGCCTGGCTGGCGCTGGCGATGGTGGCCGCGGTGGCCGCCGCCGTGGTGGCGATCGCGACCCGGGCGGGCCTGGCGGCCCGGCGGGAGGCGATCGAGATCGTGCACGGGCTGGGCGCCACGGATGGCTATATCGCCGGCTGTTTCGCCGGCCGCGCCACCGCGCTCGCAACCACCGGCGGCCTTCTCGGCGCGCTGGCGGCGCTGCCCCTGCTGCTGGCGCTGGCCCGGCTCGCCGCCCCCTTCGCGACCACCCGGCCGGAGATGCTGTCCGACGGTTCCTGGCTCGCCTTGGCGGCGGCCCTGCCGGCGCCGCTCTGGGTGGCGCTGCCCGCCTTGCCGCTGGTGGCGGCGGCCATCGGCTTCCTCACCGCGCAGGGCACCGTGCGGCGCTGGTTGCGGCAACTGCCATGAGGATCCGCCGGCTCGCCCTGGTGCTGGCGGTGCCGGGTGTGCTGGCGCTGGCCTGGGCGGCCGGCTTCGCGTGGTTCCTGCACGCCGCCTGGGCGAGCGCCGAGCCCCCGGCGGCGGCGGACGGCATCGTCGCCCTGACCGGCGGTGCCGAACGGGTGGAAACCGCGCTGAAGCTGCTCGCCGAGGGGCGGGCTAGGGTGCTGCTGATCTCCGGCGTCGGCGGCGCCACCGAATTCGTCGCCCTCGCCCATCGCGCCGGCGTGGACCCCATGCTGCGCGCCCGCGTCACCCTTGGCCGCACCGCCGCCTCGACCCGCGGCAACGCCACCGAAACCGCCGAGTGGGCGCATGCCAACGGGCTGGCGTCGCTGATCGTGGTCACCGCCGGCTATCACATGCCCCGCGCGCTCGCCGAACTGTCGCGGGCGTTGCCCGATGTGGCGCTCTACCCGGTGCCGGTGCTGCCGCCGGCGATGCGCCAACTCGGGCCGACCGCGCTGCGCCTGCTGGCCGGCGAGTACAGCAAGTGGCTGGCCACCGAGGCCGGACTGTCGGCGTTCGTCTCGCGCGCCGATACCCACGCGGCGCCGGCCCTGGAAGAGCGACCGGCCCGCGAGGAAAGGACCGACGGATGACCCTGCTCCGCTCGCTGGCGTTCAACATCTGGCTGATCGGCGTCACCCTCGCCTACAGCCTTCGCTGGGGGCCGTTCCCCCGCGAGCGCCCCGTCGTGGTGGCGATGGCCCGGCGCTGGGCCAGGATGGTACTGCTCGGGCTGCGCCGGATCTGCGGCATCGACTGGGTACTGATCGGCGCCGAGCACCTGCCGACCTCCGGCGCGGCCCTGATCGCGCCGATGCACCAGTCCGCGTTCGACACCGTGGTATGGCTGCTGCTGGTGCCGCAATGCGTGTTCGTGCTCAAGCGGGAACTGACCCGCGTGCCGCTGTTCGGCGCCCTGCTGCTGCGCAGCGGCATGATCCCGGTCGACCGGAGCGCCGGCGCGCCGGCCATGCGCGAGCTGATCCGCCGCGCCACCACCGACGCCATCGAGGGTCGGCAAATCGTTATCTTCCCCGAAGGCACCCGCGTTGCCCCCGGTGCCCACGTGAAGCTGCAGCCCGGCATCGCCGCGCTGGCCACCCGCACCGGGTTGCCGGTGATCCCCGTGGTCACCGATTCCGGCCTCTTCTGGGGCAGGCGTTCGTTCCACAAGCGGTCCGGTACCATCCGCATCGCCGTCCAGCCGGCGCTGCCTGCCGGACTGCCGCGGGAGGCGCTGATGGCGCGGCTGACCCAGGCCTTCGCCGACGGCTACGCCGCCCTGCAGGCCGAACATCCTGTGGACAACTCTGTGAACGGAGCCTCATCGGATCTGAGATGAGAGCCCAATGAATTTTCCTGAGCCCTTGGCAATGCGCATCTTTCCGATACCGGGGCGTCGCCGGTTGCCGCGCGGTGCAGACTGGGGATGGAAATTCCGCCCCGCCACACACGCTGTGCGCGCGGTATGCCGCTGCCGGCGGACCGGCCTATAAGCGGCCGCCATGAAATCCCCCCCAAGCCGCTCCGCTGCCCATCGAGCCCTGCTCTCCGGCCTCGTCCTGCTGGTCGTGCTGGCGGTGGCCGACACCGGGCTGTGGTGGTTCGCCACCGGCCGGCTGGAGACCGAACTGGCGGCCTGGCAGGCGCAACGCCGCGCCGCCGGCTGGGCGGTGACCGCGGGCCAACCGGAGCGGACGGGCTGGCCGCTGACCGCGGCCATCCAGGTGACCGACGTCGCGCTCGCCGGCGGCGATGCCGACCTTCCCGGCGGCTTTGCCTGGCGCGCCACGCGCCTCGAACTGTCGGTGGCCCTGCTGCGGCCCCGGCTGCTCAACGTGCGGGTCGCCGGCGACCAACGCCTGCGGTTTGCCGAGGTGCCGGAATTCGGCTTCACGGCCGAACGGTTCGAGGTTGCCATTCCGCTCGATCCCGGGGTGCCGGCCCGCTCCGCCGACCTCGCCGCCGTCGGCCTGCACGCCACCCCGCCCGCCGGGCCATGCGATATCGGCACCCTGGCCGTGCACGTCGACACTCGCCCCGCCGCCGCCCAGGGGGAAAACGGCGTAATACTGACGGCAAGCGCCGAGGCGATCGGCTTGCCGCCCCTGCCGGGCGATCGCCCGTGGCCGTTCGGCCCGCGGATCGCCTCGGTATCGCTCGACGCCGCGCTGACCGGTCCGCTGCCGGGCGCCCCCGACCTGGCCACCCGCGCCGCCGCCTGGCGCGACGGCGGCGGCACGCTGGTGCTGCGCCGGCTGGCCCTGGGCTGGGGACCGCTCGGCCTGTCCGGCAGCGCCACCATGGCACTGGACGAACACATGCAGCCCATGGGCGCCGCAACCGTCCGGCTGGTCGGCTACGACGCCACGCTGGACGCCCTGGTGGCGGCCGGGGCGATGGCGCCCCGCGCGGCGGTGGCCGCCAAAGGCGTGCTCACCATCCTCGCCCGCACCCCGGAAGGCGGCGGCAGCCCACGCGTCGAGCTGCCGGTGACCCTGCAGGACCGCACCCTGACGGCCGGGCGCTTCCCGCTGCTGCGCCTGCCGCAATGGGTCTGGCAATAGCCGAGCGGATCGTGTAGAGTGCTCCGCATGATGACCCGGATGACGATCGCGCGAATTATCGTCCCGGCTGCTTAAGCAGCCGGGTCGGCCTGCGTACGCGATCCCGTCTTTCCGTCCGGAGTCTCCCCCTGTCATGTCGTTCGAGCCTTGGGCCCTTGTTGGCCAGCACGCTTCCGTCCGCTTCACCCTGGTCGCGGAGGCCTCGCCCGGCCTGCTGCCGCGACTGCTGCAACCCTTCGCCAAGCGCGACCTGACCCCGGACACGCTGGAATCCGTGCGCCGCGGCGACGATGTGCGGGTGGAAATCGCCATGCACGCCATGCCGGCCGAAATGGTGCACCTGGTCGAAGGCAACCTGCGCCAGGTCGTCGGCGTGATGTCACTCAACTGCCGCCAGGAAATCACCGGCTCCGTGCGCCGCCGCGCGGCGTAGAAAGGCGAGGGGCTGCGCCCCTCGACCCCGCCAGGTCCGGCGCGCGCCTTTGCACGACGGGCCGGGAGGCCTGGGACATCGCCTTCCTCGGCGGCTTCACCGTGTTGTGCGGCTGCGCAGCATTGATCATTCGACGGCGCTGCGCAGCCCGGCCCCGGCGGCAAGCGGGCAGAGCGGCAGCGCGCCGGCGCACAGCGCGGCCAGCAGCAGCAGATGCGGCCGCGGCGACAGCCCGCCCGAGGCGGCATCCGCCGCCGCCACGCCGAAAATCAGCACCGGCGCGGTCAGCGGCAGCACCAGCAGCGGCAGCAGCACCCCGCCGCGCCGCGCCCCCAGCACCAGCGCCGCGCCGGCGGTGCCGAGCAGCGACAGCACCACGGTGCCGGGCAGCAGGCCGACCAGCAGCGCCGGGATGGCTTCCTCCGGCATGCGCAGCATGACCGCCAGCGGGCCGGCCGCCACCAGCAGCGGCACCCCGGTCACCAGCCAGTGCGCCGCCGCCTTGGCCGCGGCCACCGCGGAGGCCGGCAGGCCGGAGAGCAGCAGCAGGTCGAGCGAGCCGTCTTCCAGGTCGGCGCCGAACAGCCGGTCCAGCGGCAGCAGCGTGGCCAGCAGGGCGCACACCCAGACGATCCCCGGCGCAATGCGGCCCAGTGTTTCCGGCGCCGGCCCGATGGCCAGCGGGAACAGCGCGGCGGCGACCAGGAAGAACAGCAGCGCGGCGAGGGTATCGCCGCCGTGCCGCAGGGCCAGGCGAAGTTCGCGGGCGAGCAGGGCGAGGAAGGTGGTCATGGGGTGGCTCCGGGGGTTGCCAGCGAAAACTCCGCTGCCTCCCCCACCGGCAACGGCAGATGCGTCGCCGCCACCACCAACCCCCCGCGTGCCCGGTGCGCCGCCACCAGGCTCCCGAACCGCGCCACCGAGGCCGCATCCAGCCCCAGCGTCGGCTCGTCCAGCAGCCACAACGGCGCGTCCCCCATCGCCAGCCGGGCGATCG
>CAIMEK010000799.1 GCA_903839965.1 uncultured Acetobacteraceae bacterium
GCGCAGCATCGCCTCGTCGAAGCCCCGCTCCAGCTCCCGCGCGACCAGCCGGGCGGCGTAGCGGCCGGACAGCAGCCCGTCGTAGCGCAGCCCGGCGCGGTCGGTGACCCCGTCGATCACCGCGTACGCCCGACCCGGCAACACGACCAACATATCCTCGTTGGTCGTGTCGTCCGCGGGGTCGCGGGCGGCGCTGAACGCCTCGATCAGCACTGGCTCAACGGGCGGCTGCCAGCTCGGTCCAGCGCGCGATCCACGCGTTGCGATGCGCCGCGATGGCGGCGATGTCGTAGTCGATGATCTTGACCTCGGTCAGCGGCTTGGCGCCGCCGCCGCTGGGCACGTCGGTGCGCACCGCGCGCCGCCCCAGCTCGTGCACCACCACCTCCTGCGCCGGCTTGGTCAGCAGCCAGTCGATGAACTTCTTGCCGTTCGCCGGGTTCGGCCCGCCCTTGATCAGCCCCATAGCGTCGGCCAGCGTGGAGGTGCCGTCCTCCGGATACACGATCGCCACCGGTCCGCCGCCCTTCACATAGCGCAGCGCATCGTCTTCCAGGATGATCCCCACCTTCGCCTCGCCGTCGTTCACCAGCCGCGACACCAGGCCGGAACTGTCGGCAAGCTGCATGTTGGCGAGGATGGGCTTGTAGATGTCCCAGCCCTTGTCGCCATAGATGGTCAGCACCGTGGCCAGCTGCTGGAACGACGAGCCCGAGCTGTCCGCCCGCGCCGAGGAAATCTGCCCCTTCCACTTCGGGTCGCCGAGGTCGCGCCAGCTCTTCGGATAGTCCGCCGGCTTCAGCGCCTTCGTATTCACCACGAAAGCGGCCAGGATGCCGCTGAACGGCACCCACACCTTGCTGACGTAGTAGGCCGGCACCAGCTTGTCCTTCTCCACCGGCGTGTAGGCCTCCAGCACGTCGGTGTTGGCCTGCAGCGTCTCCGCGCCGATGCTCCAGATCACGTCGCCGCGCGGATGCCCGGTTTCGGCGCGCACGCGGCGAACCACGTCCGACGATCCCGCCACCACCAGTTCCACCTTGATGCCGGTGTCCTTGTTGAACTGCGTGGTCAGCACATCCGCAAAGCTTTGCGGGGCCGCGGTGTAGACAACAACTGTAGATGTCTGTGCCGACACGGGGCCGATTGCCGCGGCCGCCATGGCAGTACCCAACAGTGTTCGCCGATACATGCGATCCTCCCGTTTTCCGTCGTCAGGTCGTTGCGGCATTGTGAGCCATCCCGCACCTGCCGTAAAGTTGCCGCCGGGCTCGATCGGCCGGGCTCGATCGGTACGACGACAGGAGCAGGCCTCGTGGTGGCGTTGGCGATACAAGGCATAGAGAAGCGGTTCGCCGACGGTCCGCCGGTGCTGGACAAGCTCGACCTGGCGGTGGCGGACGGCGAGTTCTTCACCCTGCTCGGTCCCAGCGGCTGTGGCAAGACAACCCTGTTGCGCTGCATCGCCGGCTTCCTGCAGCCCGAGTCGGGGTCGATTTCGGTGGATGGCCAGCGCATCGACTTCCTCCCCGCGCATCGTCGCGACATCGGCATGGTGTTCCAGGACTA
>CAIMEK010000800.1 GCA_903839965.1 uncultured Acetobacteraceae bacterium
GGCCGGGGTGGTGATCTTCTTCGTTCGCTTCTCAAGTTCCTCGACCAGCGCTCCGACCGCCTTGTCCACGCCGCGCCTGAGGTCCATCGGGTTCATGCCGGCGGCCACGGCCTTGGCGCCCTCGCGCACGATCGCCTGCGCCAGCACGACCGCCGTGGTCGTTCCGTCGCCGGCAGTGTCATTGGTCTTGCTGGCAACCTCGCGCAGCAACTGCGCACCCATGTTCTCGAACTTGTCGGCCAGTTCGACTTCCTTGGCGACGGTCACGCCGTCCTTGGTGATGCGCGGCGCGCCGTAGCTCTTGTCCAGCACCACGTTACGTCCCTTGGGGCCGAGCGTAACCTTAACCGCATCGGCCAGGATATCCACGCCGTGCATCATGCGTCCGCGCGCATCACTGCCGAATCGTACGTCTTTGGCTGCCATTCTCGTGTTCCTTGTCAACTAATGTATCGAAGCCGGTCAGACCGGGACTCAGGCTGCCGCTTTTCTGGTCGTCGGCTTGCCTTCGATGACACCCATGATGTCGGACTCTTTCATGATCACCAGTTCCTCGCCGTCGATCTTGACCTCGGTGCCGGACCACTTGCCGAACAGGATGCGGTCTCCGGCCACCACGCCGAGGGCGACCAACTTGCCCTGCTCGTCGCGGGCCCCTGGACCGACGGCGATCACCTCGCCTTCCATCGGCTTCTCCTGCACCGTGTCGGGAATGATGATGCCACCGGAGGTCTTCTCCACGGCGTTGAGCCGACGGATCACGACGCGGTCGTGCAGCGGGCGGAATTTCATGGGATGTACGTCACCTGGTGCCAGCCGCCTTGGGCTGGTCTGCTTACCCCGCACCTAGCCTGGGCCCGCATCCCTCGGGAGCGGGTCGGCTGGCACTCTCATCGCGGGAGTGCCAGACACTTGGCACGCCGACGCCCCGGATTCAAGCCAGAATGTCGATTGTCCGGGTCAGGATGCCACCCGTGCGGCAGATGATTGCAACGCGTCGATACGCAGATCGGCGCTGGCATCGGCAGGCGATACGCAAACAGCGCGCCGGACATCTCTTGTGCAAGCGCCGTGGACAGCGTATATGGTTTGCACGGAACTTTTTGTTGGGCATCAGGCCTGCCGCACGCGCAAACGTGCCCGATCGGTCCTCCCAAATTGAAAAGCAGATCGGCCCGCATTTCGCGGGTCGCCGAATGTATGAGGGATCCCGGCATGTCCGTCGGTACGGTGAAGTGGTTCAATACGCAGAAGGGTTTCGGGTTCATCCAGCCGGATGACGGCTCGAAGGATGTTTTCGTTCACATATCGGCTGTAGAGCGTTCCTCGCTGGGGACACTCAGCGAAGGGCAGAAGCTGTCATTCGATCTGGAGCGCGGCCAGCAGGGCAAGACTTCAGCCATCAATCTGCAGGCTGTCTAACCGAACCGGCTCCGCTGTCGCACACGGCAGTGGAGCCGCCTTCGGCCGGCTACGTTTCGCGCCGAATGGACCGCCGCCGCGCGCTACGGATATCGCGCGCGGAGTGTTTGCATGTGTCAGTCTCTGCATCTCTTGTCTCCGCTCGGGTCCGATTGCAGTCGCGGCCAACGGGTCCCCCCATGTGCGGCGGCATTCAGTCGACATCTCCGCCCATTCGACCGGCTGGCCCGGGATCGGGCTGGACCGACTTGCGACGAGAGCGTGGCGCCGGATTTCGACGACGCGCACGTTATTGTGTTCGCCGGCCTACCGTATTCAGTCAAAGTGGCGGGTAACCTTGCCAGGATTGGAGCTGCGCATTTGATGCTGGCGGCGCGCGGCTGAATGCGCGCCGGGCCGCCCCGGCGCTACGAAATTGGCTTGCACGCAGGACGACAAGGCGGCCGCGACCGACCTGGCGGAGCGCCCGCTCGCAGGCCGCGGCTCGCGTCATGGCCGTCGGAGCGACGCGATCCGGCGACTGTGCCCACGGCCACCTCCGGCACTTGGATCGTCTTTATCGTGCATGAATGAACCGTGCGCGCAGGAGACCAGATTTGCCGTCACCCCTCTTGCGGATATTCCACCTGACGACGCTATTCCGCCGTGTCCTCGGGCGGGCAACCCCGGCGGCGGCGCCTTGGGACAACCAGGACCCCATACGCACGGAGTTGTTCGGCGCCGAGCGCCTGGAGGAGCATGCGCGCAGCCTGGCCAAAGCCCAGCCGGTGACGTCGAAGCCGACCAAAGGCCAGCCACTGGCGGGACGGCTCGCCGACAATGGAACCACGTTGCGCGAGGCCTATCGGAGCCTGCAAAAAGCGATCGACGAGGGCGACGCCATCACCCCGGCCGCCGAATGGCTGATCGACAACTTCCATCTGGTGGAAAAGCAGATCTGGGAGATCCGCTCGGACTTGCCGCCCGGCTATTACCGGCAGTTGCCGAAGCTCGCCGCCGGTCCGTTCACTGGATACCCTCGGGTGTTCGGCATGGCCTGGGCCTTCGTCGCACATACCGACAGCCGTTTCGACGCGGACATGCTGCTTCGCTACACCCGCGCCTACCAGGAAGAGCAACCGCTCACGATCGGCGAACTGTGGGCGCTGTCGATCACCCTGCGGATCGTGCTGATCGAGAATCTCACCCGTATCGCCGGGCAGATCGTACGCAATCGCCTGGGTCGGCAGCAAGCAAACGTCATTGCCGATCGTCTATTGGGAGCCGGCGAAAATGTCGCCGAACCGGTATCTCTGGTGCTGGCCGGCCATGAGGACGCTGCTCTTTCGGGAGCGTTCGCCGTGCAGCTCGTGCACAGGCTGCGCGACCAGGACCCCAACGTCACACCTGCCCTGAGCTGGCTCGACCAGCGCCTGGCGCAACAGGACACAACCGCCGATACCGTCGTGCGCGATGTGCACCGGCGGCAGGGCGCATCGAACGTCACGATGCGCAACATTATCACTAGCCTGCGGCTGATCTCCGACGTCAACTGGAAGGATCTCTTCGAGCAGATGAGTCTCGTCGACGAGGCGCTCGCCGGCGGGAGCGCTTTCCGGGACATGGACTTCCCCACGCGCAATCTCTATCGCAGCGCCATCGAGGAGTTGGCGCGCGGATCGAAGCGCACGGAACTCGATATCGCGCGCGCTGCGGCGCTTGCGGCCAACCGCGGGCCGGTTGGCGGGCCTGTGGATGGCCAGGATCGCCAGGCTGATCCCGGCTACCATCTGCTGGCCGGAGGGCGCCGCGTCTTCGAGGTGGAGATCGGCTTCCGCCTGCCCTGGCGGGCCTGGCCAACGCGGCTGAACCGCGGCTTCGGTGTCGGCGGCTATCTGGGACTCGTTGCCTGCGCCACCGCGCTCCTGCTTGCGCTGCCCCTGGGCATACTTTCCAGGCTCGGACTTGGCGCCACCTGGCTTGCTCTGCTCGGGGTGCTCGGTGTGGTGCCGGCGATCGATGTGGCGGTCGCGCTGGTCAATCGTGCGATGGCCTTCAGTTTCAGCGCGGTGCTCCTGCCGGCGCTGGAGCTTCGTGGGGGCGTTCCGGCGCACCTGCGCACCATGATTGCAGTACCGACGCTGCTGACTTCCCTGGCTGTCATCGAAGAGCAGATCGAACGCCTCGAGATCCACCATCTTGCGAGCCCGGAAGGCGACCTTCACTTCGCGCTGCTGTCCGACTGGACCGATGCCGCCACCGAGCACGCCGACGGTGATGAGGCGCTCGTCGCGGCCGCGGCGGATGGAATTGCCCGGCTCAACGAGCGCTACGGCCCTGCACCCGGCGGCGAGCGCTTCCTGTTGCTGCATCGCCGGCGGATCTGGAACGCGTCCGAATCGCGATGGATCGGCTGGGAACGCAAGCGCGGCAAGTTGCACGAGCTGAACCGCCTGCTGAGGGGTGCGGTGGATACCACCTTCGTGCAGCCCGACGGAACGGCGCCTCCGGTACCCGAGGGCGTGCGTTATGTCGTGACACTCGATGCCGACACGCGGCTGCCGCGCGACACGGTCCGGCGGCTGATCGGCAAGATGGCGCATCCTCTCAACCGGCCGAGCTTCGATGCGCGGGCCGGCAGGGTCGTCGAGGGCTATGCGGTGCTGCAACCGCGGGTGACGCCCTCGCTGCCGACCGGGCAGGAAGGGTCGTTGTTCCAACGTATCTTCTCCAGCGTGAGCGGCATCGACCCCTATGCCTCGGCGGTGTCGGACGTCTACCAAGACCTGTTCGGCGAAGGTTCCTACACGGGCAAGGGCATCTACGACGTCGATGCCTTCGAGGCCGCCCTTGCCGGCCGCGTGCCGGACTCGACGATGCTCAGCCACGACCTGTTCGAAGGCGTGTTCGCCCGCGCCGGCCTCGCCTCCGATGTCGAGGTCGTCGAGGAGTTTCCGGCACGCTACGACGTCGGGACCCTTCGCCACCATCGCTGGGCGCGCGGCGACTGGCAACTCCTGCCCTGGATCTTGGGGCGCCGACCGACGGGGTCTCCGGGCTCCGATCGAATCCCCGCCATCGGTCGCTGGAAGATCGTCGACAATCTGCGGCGCTCCC
>CAIMEK010000801.1 GCA_903839965.1 uncultured Acetobacteraceae bacterium
CGCCGGGGTGCAGCCGATGGAGCAGGAGCAGGCGAACTGCGTGCGGGTGATCACCGACCTGCTCGGCGCGATTCGCGAGGGCCGCCAGCCGCTCGCGGCCGGGCGCACCGTGCTGCCGGCGATGCGGGTGCTGCAGTCCGTGCAGGACGACTGGGACGCGCGCTGGGGCGCCCGCTCCATCCCGGGGCGGCCGCTTTAAGCTGTCTGGCCACCTCCTCCCGCCGGGGAGGAGGTGGCGCGGCCCTGCCGCGGCACGGGACACACGTTGCGCACGCCCAGGATGTGGGCGATGGCGTAGACGAGGTCGGGGCGGTTCAGCGTGTAGAAGTGGAATTCGTCGATGCCGTTGGCCTGCAGCACGCGCACCTGCTCGGCCGCCACCACGGCCGCCACCATGCGGCGGGTTTCGTGGTCCTCCTCCAGCCCCTCGAACAGGTGGCCCAGCCAGCCCGGCACCGAAATGCCGCAGGTGGCGGAGAATTTCGCCGCCTGGGCGAAGTTCGACACCGGCATGATGCCCGGCACGATCGGCGCCGTGATGCCGGCGGCCAGGCAGCGGTCGAGGAAGCGCAGGTAGGTCTCGGCCTCGAAGAAATAGTTGGTGATGGCGCGGGTGGCCCCGGCATCCAGCTTGCGCTTGAGGTTGTCCAGGTCCGCCTCGGGGCTCGCCGCGGTCGGATGCACCTCCGGATAGGCGGCGACCGAGATTTCGAAATCGGCGATCCGCTTCAGCCCGGCCACCATGTCGGCGGCATAGGCGTAGCCGTCCGGGCGCGGCACGTAGTCGCCGCCGCCGGGCACGTCGCCGCGCAACGCCACGATGTGGCGCACCCCGACCCCGTGGTAGGCGCGCGCGATGGCGTCGATCTCGTCGCGGCTGGCGTTCACGCAGGTCAGGTGGGCCGCCGGGATAAGGGTAGTCTCGGTGATGATGCGCGAGACGGTGGCGTGCGTGCGTGCCTGGGTGGAACCGCCGGCGCCGTAAGTGACCGATACGAAGTGCGGCGCCAGCGGCTCAAGCCTCCGGATGCAATGCCAGAGCTGCTGCTCCAGCGCCTCGGTGCGCGGCGGGAAGAACTCGAACGAGAGTGCCGGCGCCGGCTCGCGGTGGTCGCGCGCCGGCAACGGCGCGATGCGGGGACCGGTCAGCCAGCGCTCCAGCGGCGCCGGAAAAGGGTTGTCGTTCATCGTCATCCCTTGCAGTTGCGATACGGCCCACCAGATGCAACTTTCGGTGTCTTTCCGCCGTTGCGCTCGCTGAACCATTTGCAACACAGCGCCGGAAGACTAGAAACCATCTCGTGAACCCACTTCGAGGCGGGCAGGCGTGCCATCTCGGGTGGATCTCCCACCGGGACGAGGCGTATGTTCAGCAACCTGTCACTGCCCATCCGCCCGTCCACGTCACCGAGGAGCCCGATGCGCCTCCCGTCCCGAACCCTCCCGCTGCTGGTCGCCGCGGCTGCCCTTGCCGCCATGGTGGCGGGCTGCGCAACCCCTCCGCCCGCGAACGATCCCGATGCGTTGGCCGACTTCAACCAGACCAACGACCCGCTGGAGCCCACCAACAGGGTATTCTACGCGGTCAACGACGGTCTGGACACGGTGATCCTGCGACCGCTGGCGGTGGCCTACAAGTACGCGGTGCCCGAAGTGGTGCGCACCCACACGCGCAATGTGCTGGACAACCTGTGGGGGCCGGTGGCGCTGTTCGACGACATGCTGCAGGCACGCCCGCGCCGCGCCGGCGACTCGCTGATGCGCCTGCTGGTCAACACCACGGTCGGGATCGGCGGCGTGTTCGACGTCGCCACCGGCTGGGGCTGGCCGGCGCACGACACCGACGGCGGCATAACGCTCGCCCTGTGGGGCCTGCCGAACGGCCCCTACCTGTTCCTGCCCGTGCTGGGCCCGTCGAGCCCGCGCGACGCCACCGGGTTCGGCGCCGACATCGCCATGGACCCGCTCACCTGGATCGGCAAGGGCGACGCGGTGGTGGCGCTGGGATGGGCGCGCTACAGCATCGGCGCCGTCGACGCCCGCGCCGGCGTGCTGGACACGCTCGACAAGGTGAAGGCACAAGCACTCGACCCCTATGCCACGATCCGCAGCCTTTACCAGCAACACCGGCAATCCCAGATCGACGACGCCCGGTCGGACGACCGCACGACCGTTCCGGCGTGGTTTGCGCAGCCGCGCCGTCCATGATCCCGCACGCGCTTAGAACGGGGCCCGAACCCATGCTGACACGACGCCTAATGCTGTTGTCCGCGACCGCCATGCTGGCGGTGATGGGACTGCCGCCCTTGCCCGCGTGGGCGCAAACGCCGGAGCAGGCCACCGCCTTCATCGAGCAGACCGCCAAGGAACTTGTCGACGTCGTCAACGGACCCGGCACATTGGCCGAAAAGCGGGCCAAGCTGCAGGTCATCGTCGACCGCGCGGTGGACGTGAACGAGGTGGCACGGTTCTGCCTGGGACGCTTCTGGCGCACCGCTTCGCCGCAGCAGCAGAAAGAGTACCTCGACCTGTTCCACCGGGTGCTGATGATCAACATCACCGGCAAGGTGGGCGAATACCAGGGCGTCTCGTTCGTCATGGGCCGCACCTCGCCGCGCGAGGGCGCGATGGCCGTCTCGACCACCGTGAACCGCCCGGGCAACGCGCCGAGCAAGGTGGACTGGCTGATCAGCACGCAGAGCGGCAGCCTGCGGATCGTCGACGTGATCGCCGAGGGCACCAGCCTGCGCCTCACCCAGCGCAGCGACTACACCTCCTACCTTGGACGCAACAACAACAGCGTGCAGGCGCTGATCGACGCGCTGAAGCAGCAGGCCAGCCAGCCCGGCTGAACCGCGGGTGCCCGGCGTTCGCACCGCCACGCTGGATATCGCCTACCTGCAGGCAGGGCCGGCCGACGGCGCGCCGGTCATCCTGCTGCATGGCTTCCCCGACGATGTGCACGCCTATGAAACCGTTGCCCCGGCGCTGGCCGCCGCCGGCCGGCGCGTGCTGGTGCCCTGGCTGCGCGGCTACGGGCCGACCCACTTCCGCGACCCCGCCACGCCGCGCTCGGGCCAGCAGGCGGCGCTGGGGGCCGACCTGCTGGGCTTCATGGACGCGCTCGGCATCGCCCGGGCCACGCTCGCCGGCTACGACTGGGGCGGCCGCGCCGCCTGCATCGTCGCCGCGCTATGGCCGCAACGGGTGAGCGGCCTGGTCAGCGTGAACGGCTGGAACATCCAGGACATCGCCGCCGCACGCCGCCCGGCCGCGCCGGACCAGGAACTGCGCTACTGGTACCAGTGGTACCTGCACACCGAACGCGGCCGCGCCGGCATGGCGGCGAACCGACGCGACATCGGCCGGCTGCTGTGGCGGCTGTGGTCGCCCAACTGGGCCTTCGACGAAGCCACCTTCGAACGCACCGCCGCCAGCTGGGACAACCCGGACTACGTCGACGTGGTGGTGCACTCCTACCGCCACCGCTACGGCGCGGTGGCCGGCGACCCGGCGCTGGAGCCGATCGAACGGCTGCTGGCGGCCCGGCCGCGCATCGCCGTGCCGAGCGTGGTGCTGGACGGCGAGGCGGACGGCGTCGGCCCCCCCACGGCACAGGACCGCCACGCGGCGATGTTCAGCGGACCTTACCGGCGCCAACTGGTGCCGCGCGCCGGCCACTTCCTGCCGCGCGAGGCGCCCGGGGCGATGGTACAAGCCGTGCTTGCGCTGCCGACGGACTGATCGCGACCCGCTCGGCCCGGCGGAGGCAGGTGGCGCAGCGACAGCCCATGGGCTTGATGAACACCCGGAAATACACCGCGCCGTAATGGTAGGTGACCTCCTCGCCGGGCGCGATGTCGCGTTTGGCATAGATGAAGACGCGCCGCCCGACCGTGCGCGCCTCGCAGTTCGGCCGGCAGGCATGGTTGATGTAGCGCGCCAGGTACTCGCGGCCGGTCGCATCGATCGCGTGCGTGGCATCCACATGGAACAGATAGCGCCCGCCGCGCCGGTCGGCTTCCTCGCCGCTGATGCGCTCGCCGGTGTACTCGATGAGCCGCACGCCGGCGCGCAGCGGAACGCGCGCGAACAGGCCAAGGCCGGTGCGGCAACGACCGAGCCGAAAGCGCGACTCCGGGGACGTCCTGCTCATCGGGCCCGCGTATAGGGTGTTCCGCGCCGGCCCGGCAATCCGGCTTGTCGCGGCGTCATGCCAGCGGACGCAGCGCGACGTTGCGCCGCCCGACCGCCAGAATCGCGTTCTGGCGCAGCCGCCGCCCCAGCG